>NZ_KB894590.1 GCF_000374545.1 Anaeromusa acidaminophila DSM 3853 | reverse complement strand
CACTGCGCCCTTTCGAGTGCTTATATAGATTAACATGAATATTTCCACTTGTCAATCTATCTTTGCTTATTCCGTTTCGCTCTTTCGCTTACGCGTTTTGCGCTCCGGCCTCTCGCGGCGACAGGTGTTATAATACCACTTTGCCCTTATCGTGTCAACGCCTTTTTACAAGGAATTTTACGGTTTACCAAAATCGCTTCACTTCATCGTGTGCGGTTTGGGGAAGAAAACGAATACAGAGCAACAGCAACGCAAAGGGAAAACATAAGATACAAGGGGATTGAACAAGAACGTACGACGATGGCCCATGAGACGCTTCATGGAATATAAGCCTACCGACCTGTAGAAACCTCAAATAAGGGACGCCTGCAGAAATACCGCCGCTCTTTTAAGCGGCCCTAACGTAGTCTGACGGCAAAGAACCTTCCTGTCATATAACAGGATTCAATTAGTGGCTCTACAAAAAAATAAAAGGGGCCGGTTCCAAAGAACCAGCCCCTTCTATTTTCGGCGTTGCTTAGCAGTATGTTTCGATGTATTGTTCAGTCAGTTCGTCCAACGTTTGCCGCAATTGAGAAATGGTTTGTGCATTGAAAGAATACTCGTGCAGATCTGCGCTGTGAACCAGCGATGAGACTTTGCGAATACGTGCCAACAATTCGAGTTTTTCCATTTTCTTCTTTCACACCTCGTTTGAATTAAATCAAAAAAGTAAAATCACAACGTTTTTGATTTTAACAAGGTTTTCCAGCAATGTAAATGCCTTTATCAATTCACGCAACTGCAAGTTTTTTCAAAAAACTCCAAATTTCTTAGACACGGCGGCGCCGTTCAAATAATGGCAGCAATCCCCCTGCTGCAACCCCCGTTCCTTCATAGTTGCATGAATCTCATCGCGAATCTTCCACCAGCCAGTCTGCCAATTACTAAATAAGGTATGGCTCTCCGGCGCCCGCCCCAGAAGACGCTGCACTACTATATCGGGATGCAGATATTGCAAAAATAAAATGACCCTCTCCATATATTCTTCCATAGAACATAATTGAATGCTTCCTTCTTCATACCACTGAGCCATTTGCGTCCCTTTAACAATATAAAGCGCATGCAGTTTTACCTGTTCCACCCCCAGCGCCGATAACACCTTCGCATTCTCCACCACATCCCGCCGCTCATCCCAGGGCAAATTCAAAATCAAATGAGTACAGCATTCCAAGCCAAAGCGGTGCAGTCGGCAAACAGCATCCAAATACTCTCCCAACGAATGGCCGCGGCCAATTTTATAAAGGGTATGATAGTTCACGGTTTGTAACCCCAGCTCAACGCTGATATCTACGTGATACGCTTCTTTAATATCTTGCAGCACTTCCAGGTGCGCGTCGCTGACGCAATCCGGCCTGGTCGCCAAAGCCAAGGCCACCACGTCGTCTTGGCATGCTTCGATTAAATAGCGCCGCAGTTCTTCAGGCGGTAAATAGGTATTACTGAAATTTTGAAAATAGGGTATGAATTTATTGGCTTTATATTTGCTGGAAATATGCTCGCGATTGGCCGCCAACTGCCGCGCTACCGTCCAGTCCGCCGGCAAATTTTCATATCCAGCGCCAATAGAACCGCAAAAAACGCAGCCTTCGTTGCCGCAAGTCCCATCACGATTGGGGCAAGTTACAGGCAGGCTAACGGGCAGCTTATATACTTTTTCGCCATAACGTTCTTTTAGATACTGCGAATAGCTGCGATAAGGCAATTCATTCTGCATCCAATTGCACCTCCTGGGCTGAGCTTCCCGCTGGAAGATCGTAGCGAACTAACCAATTAAGCCGTTCCATTCGCCCGTCAGGCCCTGAAAAAAAGAGGAATTCTAAATGGTACTTTCGTTTCAGTTCCCTCCAGCTGCCAAAGGCATACTCCGGAATATATCGCCGTACCGCTTCTTCATTACGCCAAAAAGCCTGTTTTTCATCTTCCCACTCGGGACCATTCCACTTTAATTCTGGCGGCCGTTGCTGTCCGCCATCGCTAAGCAGCGCATCCAGCCGCAGCCACTCGCGCAATACAGCTTGCTTTTCTCCCCCCCAGCGCCATTGGGCGTAAGCCAGCAAATTCCGGTACCAACCGCGTACGCCCATCGCCGCCAAATCCAAGCGCTGCTCATCCCAGTATTCGGCCATATTGCTAAAGCAGGCAAAAGCGTCTTGCTGCCAACAAGCAAGCAAATAGTTCAGAGCCTGCTGAAAACGTCCTCCATTATATACATGCTCTACAATGTCCTCCATCAGGTGCAGCTTGCGAATTTCTTCCGCCGACATGGCATTGCTCGCCAACACCGTATATGGCGGTTTTTGCAAAAAGCGATATTGGTAGGCTGCCGCCCTCTGCCGCAATCCAGAAGCAGGCAGCATTTTCAAGAAACCCATTTGCAGCATATGCGGCCGTAAAGCAAACACTTCATTAAAAGAGCGGTGGAATTCCCGCCATCCCTCATACGGCAGACCTACAATCAAATCCAGATGCAAGTGCATATTGTTTTGTTTGCGTAAAAAAGCCACGGCCTGCTGCAGTTTTTCCCAATAATTACGCCGTTGGATTTCCTCCAGCGTCGGTTCATGGGTAGATTGCACGCCTATTTCAAGCTGAAACCGTCCTACAGGCACAGAAGCTAAAAACTCCAAGTCTTCCTGTTCCAGCAAGCCCGCAGCAATTTCAAAATGAAAATTGATGTCCCCTTCCAAAGAAGCCAACCACCGCCACAATGGCCGATAGTGATCTTTGCGAGCATTAAAGGTGCGGTCTACAAATTTAATTTGCTTGACGCCGTGACGCAAGAAGAACAAGATTTCTTCTTTTATGCGAGCCAGCGGCAAATACCGAACCCCGTCCTGGGCGCTGGAAAGACAGTATTGACAGGAAAAAGGACAACCGCGCGTTGTCTCGTAGTACAAAATCCGCCCTTGGAGCGAAGCCATTTCTTCTTCTTGGTAAGGAAAAGGAAGCTGCGCCAAGTCCGTCTGCGCTTGCGGTCCGCCCTGCACCACAATTTTCCCTTCCTTGCGCCAAGCTACTCCGGTTACTGTTTCCGCTTCGCGTTTTCCCGCACAAACCTCCAGCCACTGGGGAAAAGCCGTTTCGCCTTCCCCTAAAATAACGGCGTCCGCTCCAGGCATAGCCTCCAAGGCTTCTTGCGGCGTAAAGCCCACTTCCGGTCCGCCCAAGACAATCTGCGCCTGCGGCAAAACCTGCTTCAAACTATCAACTAACTCCTCCACTAAGGTTCGGCTCCAAATATAACAGCCAAGAGCCACCACATCCGGACGTTCACGGCAAATATCCCCTAAAACCGTCAACAACTCCTGATTGATGGAGTATTCCTTTAAGACCACATCATACCCCAATGCTTTGCTGCACTCCCGCAAATACCGCAGGCCTAAGGACGTATGAATATATTTTGCGTTTAACGTTGTTAAAACGATCTTCATTGCGTTCACCTCACCCTGAAGTGTATCGCAAATCAGCACAGAGAGCAAACCTTCCCTCTAAGCAGGACTTTTCTCCGCAAGAAGAGAATGAAATTCGAAGACTATCCTTTGAAGGAGTGAACTCATGAAAATGAAATTAGTATCTTCTCTTTTACTTGGCTCTTCCTTGTTTTTCAGCGCCGCAGACAGCGACGGTATCGCTCTCGCCGCCTCAGAACCAACCTCCGCTGACTGGCGCTGGAACCTTAACGACATCTACGCAAACGAAGCCGCTTGGCGCCAGGACGCCGCCGCCCTCAAGGCCCTCTTGCCAAAGCTGACCGCTTATAAAGGACATTTGCAAGATCCTGCTGATTCACTGTCGGCAGCATTGCAGCTTAAAGATGAAATTGGCCAAAAAAGCAGCCGTCTTTACGCTTACGCCCGCCTGCATAGAGACCTGGATAACGCAGACAGCCGTTATCAAAGCATGACCAGCGAAATGGAAGCGCTCTTGGCCGAAGCTGGCGCTGCCAGCGCTTTCATCGAACCGGAGCTTCTCGAATGGCCCGCAGGAGCATTAGAGAAAAAAGTGCAAACCGATGCTCGTTTAGCCCCCTATGCCTTTGGCCTGCGGGAACTGGAGCGGCAAAAGCCTCACGTCCTCAGCCAAAAAGAGGAGGAACTTCTGGCCCGTTTTCAAGAATCCTTTGCCACACCTGCCACGGTTTTCAATATGCTGGCCCGCGCGGACATGCGCTTTCCAGAAACGTTGACAGACTCTGGCGAAAAATTACCCTTAAGCGAAGCGCGTTACAATACCCTCATTCGCTCTCCGCAGCGCGAAGTACGCAAGGAAGCCTTCGAGGCGCTGTTCACTACCTATCGTTCCTACCGCAATACGCTGGCTAGCACCTTAAGCGGCACCATCAAAAACCATGTGCTAAACGCCAAAGCGCGCCATTATGATTCGTCGCTGGATGCTTCTCTTGCACCGCATGCCATTCCGGCCACTGTATACGACGGCTTAATTAGCACCATCCACGAGCATTTACCAGCGCTGCACCGTTTCATAGCGTTGAAAAAGCAAGCCCTGGAGTTAGAGGAAATTCACATGTATGACCTCTACGCTCCGGTTGGTGCATTGCCGCCGCGCAAAATCACTTACCCGGATGCACAGCAGCTCGTCAAAAACAGCTTAACCGTCATGGGACCGGCGTATCTGGAGCAATTGGATCAGGCGTTTACCTCGCGTTGGCTGGATGTGTCGGAGGGAAAGAACAAGCAAAGCGGCGCGTATTCTTGGGGCATCTACGGCGTGCATCCTTTTATTCTGCTCAATTATCAAGGCCGCAGCGAAGATGTATCTACGCTCACCCATGAACTGGGCCACGCCATGCACAGCTATTACAGCCAAAAACATCAACCCTACGCTACTTCCGCATATACCATTTTCTGCGCAGAAGTCGCCTCTACTACTAACGAAATCCTTTTGCTTAATTATCTTTTAGCGCAAACCACAGATCGTCAAGAACGCATCGCCTTGTTGCATCAGTATTTAGAGCAAGTACGAGCTACTGTCTTCCGTCAAACCTTGTTTGCAGAATTCGAACGCACGGTGCACAAGCAGATGGAACAAGGACAGCCGCAAACAGCAGACTCCCTTTCCAAACTCTGGCTTAATCTTAACCGCCAATATTATGGCCCCGATCTGGTTCTGGACGAATGCTTGGACATCGAATGGGGACGCATCCCTCATTTCTATCGTCCTTTTTACGTTTACCAATACGCCACAGGCTACGCTGCCGCTACAGCGTTAGCGCAAGGTCTAAGCAGCAACGACCCGCAGGCGCAGACGCGCTACCTGGCTTTCTTGCGCAGCGGCGGTTCCGATCATCCTGTAGAACTGCTCCGCCAAGCCGGCGTCGATATGAGCACCCCGCAGCCTGTAGCAGTAACCATGGCCCAATTTTCTTCCCGTCTGGCTGAGCTGGAACAGCTTTTAAGCCAGCAGCCTTAAACATGAGATTACGAAGGATCAAAAAGGAGAATCGAAATAAAACTTTTTTGCGTCTTTCATGTATTTCGCGGTTCGTTATCATAGTCCCTACAATATATTATCCAACCGCGGAAATCGCGAAAAGCACGAAATTATGAATTTTAAAATGGAAAAAGAGCAGTCTCGAAGGAGACTGCTCTTTTCGTATGACCTTTTCTATGCAGTTGTGATCCATATGCCTGACGCTTACAGAGTAGGTCCTGCGGCAATAATTTCCGCCGGCATCGCACCGGAAAACTTGTGAAAATTATCTTGGAATCGCTCTGCCAAACGACGAGCTTGTTTATCATAATCAGCAGCATATTGCCAGGTTTTTCTGGGGTCCAGCACAGACTCCGGAACTCCGGGACAAGAAAGAGGAATCTCCAGATGGAAGATAGGATCCGCTTTAAATTCCACTTCATCCAACGTTCCTGAAAGGGCCGCCGAAACCATCGCTCTCGTATAAGCCAATTTGATACGATTTCCCACGCCGTAAGGACCGCCGGACCAACCGGTATTAATCAGATAAACACGAGTCTGATGCTGCTCCAGCTTTTCACCTAAAAGCTTAGCATATACTAAGGGGGACAAAGGCAAAAACGGAGAACCAAAGCAGGTGGAAAAAGTAGCCTGCGGCTCCTTAATCCCCCGTTCTGTTCCTGCCAGCTTGCTTGTATAGCCGGACAGGAAATGGTACATCGCCTGCTCTTTAGTCAAGCGAGAAATGGGAGGCAATACGCCGAACGCGTCTGCCGTTAAAAAAATCACCGTATTCGGATGACCCGCCACGCCGGGGATCAGCGCATTAGGAATATAATCGACCGGATAGGCAGTACGACTATTTTCTGTCAGCGAAGCATCATCATAATCTGGCAAATGAGTCTGCGCGTCTAGTTTTACATTCTCCACCACACTGCCGAAACGAATGGCCCCCCAAATTTCCGGCTCGCTTTCAGGTGTTAAATGAATGCATTTTGCATAACAGCCGCCTTCAATATTAAAAATGCCATTTTCATCCCAAGCATGCTCATCGTCACCAATCAATTGTCGATGCGGATCCGCGGAAAGAGTAGTCTTGCCTGTACCGCTCAACCCAAAAAAGAGAGCTGTATTGCCGTCTTCTCCGGCATTCGCGGAACAATGCATAGATAAAATGCCTTTTTGCGGCAGCCAAAAATTCATGACCGAAAAAATAGCCTTTTTCATTTCCCCTGCATAATGGGTACCGCCAATCAAGACTACATTTTCATGTAAATTAACAAGGATAAACGCTTCCGAATTTGTCCCGTCAATGGCAGGAATAGCCCGAAAACCCGGAAGACATATTACCGTAAAATCAGGCTCTGCTTCAGGCGCTCCTTCTTCTGGTCGTATAAAAAGCTGATGTACGAAAAGATTCTGCCAAGCCAGCTCATTAATGAAACGAACTGCTAAATGGTGCCCTGCATCAGCGCCAGCAAAACCATCAAAGACAAAAACGTCTTTGCTTTGCGCATAAGCTAGCATGCGTTGATACAAACGTTCAAAAGCTTCCGGCGAAAACGCGGAGTTGTTTTCCCAGTCAATTTTCCCATGTACTTCCGGGCAATCTACCACAAATTTATCCTGCGGAGACCGTCCCGTATATTTGCCGGTAGTCACGCTCAAAGCCCCGTTTGCCGCTAAAACTCCCTCGCCGCGACGTATGGCTTCTTCCACAAGAGCTGCCGGAGCCAAATTACGATGCACACGCCCTACCACCTGTAAAACTTCCACACTGTGTTTCATCTTTTTACACCTGCCTCGTCAGTATAGTGTTGCGTCTAGTTCCCTCCCCATTTTCGCGAGAAAAACGTTTTTATAACACTATATCCATTCGGCAAAAATACATAAAACACCTTTTATTTTTATTTTTTTGTAAGAAAAACTTATTTTATCAGCAACTTATAGACCATGCTTTCCATTTCGGCTGCCGGACATTCCTGAGAGTGCCTGACAGCCTTGGCACGCAAAGAAGCAAGCCCTTCGGGAATTGCAAGCCCCGTTTTCGTCGCCAGCGCCTCTAATAAAGAAAACTCATCGGAAGCACCGCGCAACGTCTCCGGCGCCAATGCTTCCAGCACGCTGGAATTGAACTTGAAGGGGCTGGCGGTAGAAACTACTAAGAGCACTCGATTATCGCCCGTTTCCTCCTGATAGCGCTCCGCCACCTTCCAGGCAACGGCTGAATGCGGATCCAATACATAGCCATGTTGTGCATATACCGTTTTTATGGTGTCTTGCGTGGCCGCATCATCCACCCAATCCGCCCAGAATACGTCGCGAATGCCGTCCCAAGCTGCGCCATGGACATCATACAAGCCTTCCTCTTGCAGCGATTTCATCCACGCTGCAACTGCCGCCGCATCTTGACCTGATACATGGTATAGCAATCGTTCCAAATTGCTGGATACCAAAATATCCATAGACGGAGAAATGGTTTTGTGGAAGGGACGCCGCCGATCATAACGGCCTTCCCGTAAAAACTCGGTCAATACATTATTATTATTGGAAGCGCAAATCAACTTGCCTAACGGCACCCCCATCAAGCGAGCGTAATAAGCGGCCAAAATATTGCCAAAATTACCGGTCGGCACAACCACGTTGATTTCTTCTCCGAACTGCACGTTCCCCTGCTTGACCATATCTAGGTAAGCGCTTACGTAATATACTACTTGCGGCACCAGGCGTCCCCAATTAATGGAATTAGCCGAAGACAGACGAATCCCCGCCTTTGCTAATTTGGCCGCCGCCTCTTTATTTCCGAAAATTTCCTTGACGCCGCGCTGCGCGTCGTCAAAATTTCCTTCTACGGCGACCACATCCACATTGCCGCCTTCTTGTGTAACCATTTGCAGGCGCTGCACTTCGCTCACACCGCCTTGGGGATAAAAAACAATCATAGCCGTATTCGGCACGTCTTTAAATCCCTCAAGAGCCGCCTTGCCGGTATCGCCGGACGTAGCCACCAAAATTGCTACGGTATCGCGAATATTGGTCTTTTTCAGAGATGTTGTAACCAAATGAGGCAGCAATTGTAACGCCATATCTTTAAAAGCGCTTGTCGGTCCGTGCCATAGTTCCAGGACGGCTTTTTTCTCCGCCACTTTCACTACCGGCGCAATATCGCAATGCGAAAATTGTCCCTGACCGTAGGAACGACTCACGATCTCTTGGAGTTCCGCTTCGCTAAAATCCGTCAAAAAGCAGCCCAAAACCGCTTTAGCCCGCTCCTCATAGGATGCATTCTGCAAAGCCCTCAACTCGTCGGGGCCTAATGTCGGCAGTCTCTCAGGTACAAATAGTCCTCCATCATCGGCCAACCCTTGGCAAATCGCCTCCGCGGATGTAACCCGGATGTCCGCATTTCGTGTGCTTTGATACATCATAAATTGTCTTCCTCCTCTATTCTCCTGCATCCGGCAATATCCGCCTCTATTCAACAGCGGCAATACCTTTTTCTACCAGTATGCCTCCATTATACCTCATCAGCATTTCCGCCGTAAAATCAAGCATAGCTGCTAATTCTTCCTTGCTTTCTTCCTCATCGGCATAAATAACGCAAAGCAGCCGTTCAGTGCTTAATGTAACAGCCGTTCTCCGGCTGTCACTGCTTGGGTTGCCAAATATGTCGTCAGCGTCGCATAAGTAAGGCCTGTGCCCGGCTTGAATCGTATGACCCGCAATATTGGTATACGCCCCTTCGCCGACAATCCGATACATCACGCAGTCGCCTGCAATTTTATCTAAGTCATACAACCCAAAGGGCAGCAAATATTTTAATGAGCAAAAGTTGTTCACATCTACTGCACTATTTACAAAGTACAAAGAGCGATTCTGAAGCACCCGTCTCACCAGCGCCTCCGATGCGGGACGATAGCGAGACGGATCCACCGACAGTTTTTTATACATATTGCGCACCGCCATGATTTTAGGCACTTGCGGCAGCACATTCATCTGGTATCGTTCCGCCATTTCCGCCTGTAGCTGTGTAATCTCCCTGCTCAGGGCTGGAGGCGTTCCCTTGACGCTAACGCCATTCAGTATCAAATATCCCAATTGGCAATACGGCAAACGCTCGCCAATCGTTTTGTCAATTTGTATTTTCATTAGCCCCTCCGCACTCAACTCTCCGTTGCAATACGGCATACCGCCGCCTTGGTTGCCAAAATCAGATCCTGCGGCGTTAGAATCATCTGACAGCCGCGCACACCAGCGCTGACAGCAATTTTCTCTTGCTCCACCGCTGTTTCATCTAAATATACCGGATAGTTTTTTTTAGTTCCCACAGGCGAGACTCCGCCGCGAATATAGCCTGTCAGTCCCTGCACTTCTTTTAGCGGAACCATTTCCACCCGTTTATTACCGCTCGCTTGGGCCAACGCTTTTAAGTCCAACTCCGCATTGGCGGCAATACAGGCCAACAGGACACCATTTTTATCGCCTCGCGCTACCAAGGTCTTAAAAACCTGTTGCGGCGCCATGCCTACTTTGGCCGCTACAGAGGGCGCGCTTAAATCGTTTTCATCCACCTCATACGGCTTCAGCTCATAGGAAATATGCTGCTGCTCCAGCAGCCGGACGGCATTCGTTTTTTTTTGTTTCATCTACTTACTTCTCTCCATACAGTATAGCTCTTTTTTCATCACAAAAAAGCAGCAACACAGAAATCCGCGCTGCTGCCTTCCGTTTTCAAGAGCGCTTTTTCTATAAATCCAGCTCCATTGAGTTTACCTTTACCGTTGGAATTTGCAGCAAGTCCTGCGTTAATTGCCGTATAACCGCGTCATCACCGAATAATTGCAGCAAAATCAAGCCTTGATTGCTGCATACGTCAGCCGATGCCTGATGCAGTCCCAACCGAGTTCGAATATGACACCCGAAACGAGTCAGCACTTCCTGTACTTTTGTCGCCGTTTCCACTCGATTTTCCAAAATCACAGCCATCACGCTTGTCTTCTCAGCCATACTCTGACCTCCTTGCAGTAATTGCTTTCGCATATACTTATACAATTCCTCTCGAAATTCCTGCCTTTTTCAAAAGAAAAGTCGTTCCTTATAGCGAATCAGCAGGACATCTTTCCGCGACAGCGAAATTTATAGGCTATGTTAGAACAGAAAGGAGCCTACTTACGTGCCTATTATCGCCCTTGCACAAATGCAGGTTCACCCAGGACATCCGGCTAAAAACCTCGCATGTATGCTGCAGCTTATTAACGAAGCCCGTCAAAAAGGTGCGGCTCTCATTGTATTCCCTGAAATGTCGCTCCCTGGATATCTGCTGGGAGACGTCTGGGAACAGCCCGCCTTTCTCCGCGACTGTGAAGCTTGCGGCGCCGAAATTATCGCTGCCAGCCAAGATATCACTGTTGTCTTCGGCAATATAGCTATCGATTGGCAGCGTCGCAACGAAGACGGCCGCCCGCGCAAATATAACGCTCTTTTTGCAGCTAAAGACGGTCGCCTGATAGCGCCGCCGCATTCTCCCTACCCTTTTGTCATTAAAACACTGCTTCCTAATTACCGCGAATTTGATGATAGCCGTCACTTTTTTGGTCTCCGACAGGTAGCGGAGGAACGAGGCCTTCCTTTAGAGGAGCTAGCTCAGCCGCTTTTATTGCCTATCGGGGATCGCATCTTTAACACCGCCTGCCTCATCTGCGAAGACGGCTGGGATGCAGATTATGCGGTTCAGCCTTTGCAACTGCAGCAGCGCTGCGGCAAGCTTGATCTTATTATCAATATTTCCAGCTCTCCCTTCACCCTGGGCAAAAACAACAAGCGCCACCGCGTTTTCGGAGCTCAGGCGGCAAAATATGAAGCGCCGCTTCTCTATCTTAACCAGGTCGGCCTGCAAAACAACGGTAAAACTGTGTATACTTTTGACGGCAATAGCAGCCTTTATGACGCTCAGGGACGTCTTCGTTATAGTGCGCCTGCTTTTGAAGCAGGTTTGCACATCATTTCTTTAGAAAATCTGCCCACTCAATTTCCCGCTATGACACCGGATGATACAGGAACGATTGTACAGGCTTTGCGTTATGGCATTCGTCAATTCCTGCAGCAAACCGGTATTTCCCGCGTAGTCATCGGCGCTTCCGGCGGCATCGACTCTGCTGTCACCGCAGCTCTCTATCGCTCTGTGCTAGAACCAGAGCAATTGTTTCTCATCAATATGCCCAGCCGTTTTAATTCGGCCACTACGAAAGATTTAGCCGCCCAATTGGCGCAGCGCCTGGGTTGTTATTACGCTGTCATACCGGTACAGGATTCCTTAGAGTTAACAATGAAGCAATTCAGCTCGCTCCGCTGTCAGAACAGTCCCTTGCCCTTGCCGGATCTAACCCCCTCGTCCTTTGTCCAGGAAAACATTCAAGCCCGAGACCGTTCCAGCCGCATCCTGGCAGCGGCCGCAGCCGCCTGGGGCGGCGGGTTTACTTGCAACGCCAACAAAAGCGAGCTTACCGTGGGTTACTCAACGCTGTACGGCGATCAAGGCGGCTTTCTCGCCATATTAGGCGACTTATGGAAATACCAAGTTTATGATGTCGCTCGTTTCCTTAACGATTGCGTCTACCAACGGGAAATCATCCCTCAGGCCACCATCGACCTGGTCCCCAGCGCCGAGCTGTCTGCAGCGCAAAACGTAGATGAGGGCAAGGGAGATCCTCTTATTTATCCCTATCATGACCGTTTGTTTCACGCTTTTATGGAACGTTGGCAGCGCGCCACGCCGGAAGATGTATTGGCCTGGTACATTGATAATACGCTAGCCGAACAACTTGGCTGCCCTACAGAATTACTTAAATTGCATTTCAGCAACCCTGCCGTTTTCATTGCTGACTTGGAACGTTGGTGGAATCTTTACAGCGGCATGGGCGTAGCCAAGCGCATTCAAGCGCCTCCCGTCTTGGCCATCAGCCGCCGTGCGTATGGCTTTGATCATCGTGAAGCGCAAAACGGCCCCTACTATACCCGTCGTTATTACCAACTAAAAGAACAATTATTAAAAGAAAGAAGGTAATACACATGCTTCGTGGACATCGAGTCACCTTGCGCCCCATCTGTGAAGAAGATTTGTCTCTGCTTTGGCGCCTTGGCAATGATATTAATGCTAAAGGCAGCTATTGGCCCGCTGAAATCTATACCGAAACCGAATTGAAGCAAAAATTTAATGAGCATGGCCTCTGGCAAGATACTGCCGGAACCATGCTCATCATAGACGCTCAAACCGACCGTCTGCTGGGCGAATTATACTATTTTAAAGGCCTCCTCTACCAAGCTGGCTTAGAAGTCGGCTATCGCCTATATCGCCCAGAAGACCGTGGCAAAGGCTATATGACCGAAGCATTGCAGCTTTTCATCGCCTTTCTCTTTGCATCTCGTCCTCTGCCCCGGCTGCAGCTAAATGTCTTAAAAGGCAACCAGGCCAGCCGCATTGTGGCCGAGCGCTGCGGTTTTCAGTACGAAGGCACGCTGCGTCAAGCGGTCTTCCATATGGGAACGCATCTGGATCTGGAAATGTTCTCTATGCTTCGTACTGAAGCGCCTTCGCTGGAAGCCCTCCTAAAAGACTTGGCCGCTAAAAAATAGCGCTTAGGACTTACCGCAGCCGCAGAAAGAACCACCCCAGCAAGGAAGCAATCAATACAATAAAGAAGACTGGCAATAAAAATACAAATATCGCCCCCAAGGCGACTATCGCCAGCAAAGCCTTCCACCACCAGCCGCCGCCAAACAGCCGAATCTGCTTCACATACACGCCAGATGGCCGGCTTTGTTGATAGGAGGAGCGTTGCTCCTCTCTTGCGGCGCCGTCATTGCCGATCTCAATAGTTTCTCCTGCAAAAGATCGCCGCTCCTGTCGGCTCAATACGCGCACATCGCCTTGTCCGCACTGCGGGCAAGGCTTATTTATATCTTCTTTAGGCGCTCCGCAAAATTCACATACCGTCACAGCACATCCTCCTAATCCTGCTCCCAAGCCTCGCCTGCTACAACAGACACTAACCCCTGTTCATTGAGATAGCGTACATCATAGCCAGCAAGCTCCAAACTGTGGCATAACTGTTCATAATTTTTTTTCAGCAGCGTATGAGATACATCCAAAAAATCGCTAATCATTCCGGCCTGAATATGATCGAAATCATTAATGCCGCCAAACGCTAAAAGCAATGCGCCTCCCCAGCTTTCAGGGCGTCGATAGCGAGGCTGTCCCTCTACCAGGCAGTAATGCCGCCACATTGTTTCGATCATTTCTACATCATAATGCGACAAGCCAAAAATCGGGGCCACTTCCTTGACAATTTCCACTACTGGCGATGTTTCCTCCGTCTCCGTTGCAACCGGAAGTTTTGCATGTCCCGTCAGCTCCGGCAATACCTGAAATCGTTCTCCATTCGCCATCTGCATAACTAATTGGCGCACCGCCGCCGCATGGCGGCAAAGGAAGGCGTCCATAGAGTCAGCTTGATTCTGACAAGAACACCACTCTTGCATACGCTGCACCTCAGTTTGAATGCGTCGCTGCAAAGCGCGGCTTGTTTCATAAGAAGTGAAATGACAAACATAGTTAGCCATTGATGCTGCTCCGGTCCGCACATGTCCTAAAAACAGAAACCCTTTCCAATCTAAGCCAAAGCCAGGCATCGGCATATGAAACGTCGTTTCCCTCAATAAGTCAATGCATTCTACTGTTTCCGCATCGACCACTCGATTTACATAAAAAACAGTAAATTGCGATTGCGCCATATCCTCAAGCAGCGCCACTTCTTCTGCTGACAAGTTGGCTTCGTTATGGATTAAAAAATGCCGAATCGGCTGCCGATCATTACGCAGTAAATGATAGTCAAAAAGAAAAAAATCCCAAAACGAAGTCCAAAAAGCATCTCGCTGCGGCCCCTCTTCCGGAGCCAGCATGGACTCGCCTCCATATAAGAACACCGCTCGGTTAATATCTTCCTGAAAGACTGCATTTTGGAAATAGCCGCTCATACGCGTATAAGCCCTTTCCAACAGATCGGCGACACGCTGGGCTGTTTCCGCCAAGCCAAACTGTTGCTGGTTGCGCCGCACGACTTCAACAATATCTAAACCTTTCGCTTCCGCAAAGCCCACCGCAGGCAAATCCAACAATTGCAGGCGTCCGCCTTCAACCATGCGCTGCGCCGCCTCCCGAACGCCTGGGGCTCCATCAATATATTTCTTTCCTTCCAAATAATCGGCCAAATCATACAATGTATTCAGGAAGGGCCGAACAGAGGACAATTTCAAGGTGAACTCTTCCTCTTGCACAGACAGCCATTCTACTGCCAAGCTAACTTGAACCGCCCGCAGATCTTCAAAAAATACAATATCTGCAAACATCATGTATAACAGTAAGCGGCGTACATTTTGCCACTGTTCCATCAACTCGGTTGCATTTTTCCCCTGCCAGGCCAACTGGCGTAAAAATCCATCTACACATTCCTGCGACAACGGAGTTAAATGCGGCGCTTCATCATAAAAAGCTTGAACCTGAGCATATACATTATTCATACGTCGGCACTTCTTTCTCTTAGAGAACCACGGAATACGTACTTACAATTCCCTAAAAATATAGTTACGTTGCCATTATATCACTCTCGTTCCTAAACGAGAAGATAACAATCCTCCGAACAGCATTGGCATCTATTCCCGCAGCAGCGCCAAAGAAAGTTTTGCTCGTAAAACGCGCCGTACCGCTTCATCCAGGCTTCCAGGAGAAAGACGACCTTCTTTAACCGCTTCCAATAAGCCTGCGTATACTTGCTTTTGGTTCTCTGCATGGTGACAAACAAGCAGCACATCCGCTCCTGCCGCCAAAGCCATGACCCCCATCTCACGAAAGGAGTAAAGCGAGGTCATAGCTCCCATTTCTAGGTCATCCGTCACAACCACTCCCTCAAAGCCTAGTTGTCTGCGCAGAACTCCCTTAAGTAAAATTTCCGAAACACAGGCTGGCTTCTCAGCATCATAAGCAGGATACCGCAGATGCGAAACCATAATCAACGGCGGCTGCACCTCAAAATCTTTAATCAAGCTGCGAAAAGGAGCCAAATCCTCTTGCTCTAGTACATCCCGCCCTGCGGTAATGTCGGAAATTTCCTGGTGCGGATCCTTAGGCGCCTTGCCTATGCCCGGAAAATGCTTCAACGTACAAAGCATGCCTTCTTTACGGTAGCCTACTACAGCCGCCCGCGCCAAACGAGTTACTTCAGTCGTTTCATTGGCAAAAGAACGTTCCGCCCCCAGGCCGATATCTACCACAGGTGCAAAGTTTACATTAAACCCCATGCGTATAAGTTCACGCGCATTTTGCGCCGCCCATTCTTCCACCTGCTCGGCACTGCCTTGCAAGCCTAATTGCGCCTGAGACGGCAGCGACAGCACCTGCTCTCTCATGCGTAGCACTCGTCCGCCTTCTTGATCTACACTAACAAAAAGAGGAAGGCGGGGCGATTGCGATAGCGTCTGTTTCTGAAAAGCCCCAATAAGAGTCTTCACTTGGTCTGGATTTTGCATGTTACGATCAAATAAAACAACGCCGCCTGCATGCAATTCCCTCAGTTGTCCTAATGTCTCCGCATCCGCCTCGGTTCCCTCGATGCCGACCCACATCAACTGACCCACTTTTTCTTCCAAGGTCATCCCTTGCAGCAACGCTTCTACTTGCACCTCTTGAGATACAGACTCCTTTGACCCCGCCGCTGTTTCTCCCAAGCCGCCATTCACTACGCCCAAACACAACCACAGCAAAATCGCACCGATTGCTCTGCTACGCTTTTCTTTTCCGCCAAACAAAAGTCCACCCTCTTTCTACTTCATGCAATACCGTCGCATTTCCTCCATAAGAATCAAGACCATAGGACAAATCAACAACAGCAGCAAATTCTCCCCTGGCAACGGTTGCGTAAGAAATACCGCAGCCACTGCCGGAATATAAACCAACGCCATGGCAAGAAGCGCTTCTGTTCCTAAACCGAATAAAATAAGCAAATTACTGCGCAACGGCAGTTCCCATATATGCATTGTTTCTGAGCGACACACCAGGACATTCCCCATCTGGCAAGCAATAATGGCCAGCATCGCCATCGTCGTAGCCTGCTGATATACGGCTGCAAGCTCAGGCACCGCCATATTAGCAAGCAAGGCGGCCATAGCTTGCTGCATATCTCTCATCACATAGCCTTGCTGATACCAAACCAGAAAAAATGCCGCCATCGATAACACGGCTTCAATAAGCCCTAAATAGCAGTACGCATGTAGTACTAGCTTTTGATTCAGTAAATTTTCCGCATAATCAGAAGGCCGTTTCTGCAGAACTCCTTTTTCCGGAGCTTCCGCTCCCAAGGCCAAAGCAGGCACCATATCGGTGCCAATATCAATCGCTAAAATCTGCAAGATATTCAACGCTGGAGGGATTTTTAAAAAAATCATCGCTAAAAAAGGCACCAGCTCTGGAATATTAGAAGCAAGGATATATTTCATGAATTTGCGGATATTGTCATAAATAGCCCGCCCCTGTTCAATTGCTTTCACAATGGTAGCAAAATGATCATCCAGCAGCACTATATCCGCCACTTCCCGCGCCACATCGGTTCCGCCCCTCCCCATGGCAATGCCAATATCTGCCGCCCTTAAGGCCGGAGCGTCATTAACGCCATCACCGGTCACAGCCACCACATGTCCTAATGCTTGATAAGTCTCGACAATTTTCAGCTTATGTTCCGGATTGGTCCGGGAAAAGATGACTGGCTTCTTATTCTGCAGCAGCGCCTGTAACGAAGCTGCTTCCATCGCCGCTAGTTCCGCTCCAGTTACCAGAACCGCCGAATCTTTTACTAACCCAATTTGCCGACCAATCGCTTCCGCCGTCAGGCCGTAATCACCAGTAATCATGGTCACTATAATGCCCGCCTCCCGGCAAGCGCCAATCGCTTCGGACACATCCGGCCTCGGCGGATCCATCATGCCGGCCAACCCTACAAACACCAGCTTCTCTTCGCCTAACGTCTCGCCACTCGCTCCTTCGCGATACGCAAGAGCCAAGACCCGCTGCCCCTCTCGGGCTAACGAGTCATTCATCTTCCCTATTTTTTGCCTTGCCTCTTCGTCCAGCTCCTGGACGCCATCCCTCATCCTCATGTATGAGCAGCATTTCAGAGTCTCCAAGGGCGCTCCCTTAACCATAAGTATCGTTTTCCCTTGGGGAAAACACGCATGACTTAAGTTCGTCCCTTGGGTACTCATCATTTTCCGCTGCGAATTGAACTGCTTGGTTTTCCGCTGCCCAAATTGCTGTTGCAGCAATTTGGGTATTTGCCCATTTTTGGCTGCCGCGACCAACAGAGCTACTTCTGTAGGATCTCCTTTAATCGCCCAGTGGCTGCTCTGGTTTTCATCCTCTTCAATCTGCGCATCAGAGCAAATGCTTCCAATTGTCAGCAGTAGTTCCAATTGTTCCCGTTCACTTTGCCCCTGCATGGTCACTGCGCCTTCTTTTTCATAGCCATTGCCGCTAAATAGCGCGCTTCCCTCCGGCAGCCAGACTTTTTTTACCGTCACTTCATTCATCGTCAAAGTGCCGGTTTTATCGGTGCAAATAACACTTGTTGCGCACAACGACTCCACAGCGGAAAGTTTGCGCACCAATGCATTCTGCTGGGCCATGCGCTGCACACCAACCGCTAAGGACAAGCTCACCGTCGGCAGCAAGCCTTCCGGGACATTAGCGACAATAATGCCAATGCAAAAGATAAAGCTGGAACGCAAATCAATGTCCAAAAGCCATATCGCTAATACAAACACCAGCAGACCCATAGACAAGGCCAGAACCGTAATCAGACGCACTACTTTTTGGACCTGCAGTTCTAAAGCGCTTTTCTGCCGCACAATGCCCGCCGTCAGTTTGGTGACTTTTCCCAGTTCCGTTTGGCGGCCAACAGCATACACCACAGCTATGCCACGTCCAGCGCTGATCATAGTCCCGGCAAACAACCGATTGCCTAATGCTCCTTCACCATCATCATCGAATTTTGCCAAAGCACTGCATTCTACCGGCAACGACTCTCCTGTCAGCAAGGATACATCGACAAATAAGTCTTCCGCTTCCAACAACCTCGCGTCTGCAGGCACATGATCGCCGGCCTCTACAAGCAAAACATCGCCAATGACCAGTTCGTCCGCTAAAATCTGAAGCAGATTTCCATCCCGATATACTTTTACTCGACGCGGCAACATGGCCGACAAAGCGCTAAGGGCTTTATCAGCCCGATATTCTTGCCAAAAACTAAAGACGGCATTTAGCACGATAACCGCCCACGTAGCCCACCCTAGCTCCGGCATATCAACCACAAAGGCCAGAATGCCAGCCAGCCAAAGCAGCAACGCCATAAAGTGAGTAAACTGCTGTAAGAATAATTTTCCCAGCGATAAAGAAGCCGCCTTCGGCAGCTGATTTCTACCATAACGACGAAGCCGTTCCGCTGCTGCTTCTTTTGTCAGCCCGGAGCGACGCGTTTCTAATAGGTTCATGACTTCTTCGGCTTGTAAATAAGACAGTTTATTTACATCATCTACATGCATCATAGACCGCCTCCGTCTTTCAGGCGCGTATCCAAGCCGCCTGCCAAATAAATTACAGTAGATCCACTAGCTGCGGAAACGGCGAAAGAGCCCGCGGCAAAATTCCCTGCAGCGCCGCAATAGCCACACCATAATTGACGATCGGTACTTGTTGCTGCTGCGCAGCCATCATGCGCGCCAGCATGTCCCGCCGATTCAGCATGCAGGCGCCGCAATGAACAACGACCTGATAGGAAGACAAATCTTTCGGCAGTGTAGTACCGCTGGACCAGGAAAATTCAAGCTCGCCCCCAACGTATTGGCGAATCCAGCGGGGAATTTTCACCGTTCCGATATCGTCCTCCACTCGATGATGCGTACAACCTTCGCTCATCAAAACACGATCTCCAGGTTTTAAAGCCAATAAGGCTTTAGCTCCCTTAACCAGTGTTTCCAAATCCCCTTTATAGCGAGCAAAGAGAATGGAAAAAGATGTAAGCAACACGTCGGGCGGCGTATCGGCGTCAGCCTTTAAGAATGCCTGCGAGTCCGTAATAACAATGCGCGGTTTGTTTTTCAAATTACCTAGACATTCTTTAAGCTCCCGTTCCTTGACTACGTAAGCCATGGCATCAGAATCCAAGATATCCCGAATGACTTGGACCTGCGGCAAAATCAGCCTGCCTTTAGGAGCCGCCAAATCAATAGGCGTCACCAGCACCGCCGTATCGCCAGGCTGCAGCAGGTCGCCGACAATGGTCGGCTGTTCAAAAAGCAGCGGCGCTGTTTTGACCATAGCAATCTTCAAATCACCGATGCCTTTTCGCTGCAAAGCGCTCACGGAAACCATCTCCGCCGCCTGCAAAGCCCCTTGCCAAGCCGCCAGTTGTTCTTGCGTAGCCTTTGCTTGGTCTTGCTTATTGATCACCGCAATCACCGGAATTTTCTTCTCTGCGCAAAGAGCGGCAATCTCTTGTTCCGGCTCGCCGCAGCCATTTTCTACATCCATGACAATTAAGGCCAAATCCGTTTTTGCCAAAACCTCCAGCGACTTTGCTACTCGCAAGTCGCCCAGTTCACCAGTATCGTCCAGGCCTGCCGTATCAATAACGACCACCGGGCCTAACGGCAAAATCTCCATAGACTTATACACCGGATCCGTCGTCGTCCCGGCAAGCTCCGAAACAATCGCTAATTCTTGGTTGGTCAGAGCATTGATTAAACTTGATTTCCCGGCATTTCTGCGCCCAAACAGCGCAATATGCAACCGATTGCCTCTGGGAGTTGTATTCATAGCCAGATCTCCTATGCTTTGATTTCTTCGCCCACAATACCGGCATGGGTAAGATGCCTGGCTTGCAGCCACCGTCCCATTTCCTCTTCGCTCAACAGTTCTTGCTCCAGTAAAAGCTCCAATACTTGCCGTCCGCTGCGCCGCGACTCTTGAGCCAAAGCAGCCGCTTTTTCATAGCCTACGAGCGGCGCTAACACGGTAGCTACGGCCGTACTTTTTTCCAAATGCCTCCGGCAGGCTTCCGGAACCGCTTCAATGCCTTCAATGCATTTTTCCGCAAACAAATTCATCCCCTTAGCCAAGCTGTCCAAAGCCGGCAGCAAATTAGCAGCAATCAGAGGATAAAAAGCGTTCAATTCCAACTGTCCGCTTTGAGCCGCCAAGGTAATAGCTAAATCCCGCGCCATGACCTGATACGCTACTTGCGAGATCATTTCCGGCATCACCGGATTGACCTTGCCCGGCATAATGGAGGACCCAGCTTGAAGCTGCGGCAAACGCAGCTCGCCGAAGGGCTCGGAGGAAAGCAGCCGCAAGTCGCCGCTGATTTTCTGGAGTGTTACAGCGCAAGCTTTAAGTAAGCCTGACACTTCTACAAAAACATCGGCGTTTTGCGTTCCGTCTACGCCGTTTTCATCGCGCGCCAGCCCCAAGCCGCTCAAGCTGCGCAACCGTTCAATTACCATATAAATGTACTTGCGCGGAGCATTCAAGCCAGTGCCGACCGCCGTACCGCCCAGATTAACCTTGCGCAGGCGCTCTTCGACTTTATAAAGACGCCAGCGATCACGGCTGATAGCTTCCGCCCACGCCGAAAAAGACTGACCAACGGTAATCGGTACGGCATCTTGCATCTCTGTGCGTCCCAGCTTAAGAATGCCGGCAAATTCTTCTTCCTTGCGCTGCAAGGCCCCTTGCAGGTTGGCGCAAGCTTCCGCCAGCGGCAGCAACAGCCTGATAGCCGCAATACGTAGCGCTGTCGGATAGACGTCATTTGTCGACTGTGACATATTCACATGATCCAGAGGATGCACCAGGCTATAGTCGCCTTTAACGCCCCCTAAAATTTCAATGGCCCTATTAGCTATGACTTCGTTTACATTCATATTAGTAGACGTGCCTGCGCCGCCTTGAAAAGCGTCCACCAAAAAAAACTCTTGCCATTGTCCTGAAGCAACCTCGTCAGCCGCTTGAAAAATGGCGTGTCCCAGGCGTTCTTCCAGCCGCCCCAGCTTCATATTGCTTTCCGCCGCCGCTTGTTTCACGACGCCAAGAGCGCAAATCAGCTCCGGATGCACTTTTTCACCGGATACTGCGAAGTTTTCCATGGCGCGCAACGTATGAATGCCGTAGTATGCGTTTTCCGGCAGCTCCCGTTCCCCTAAAAAGTCTTTTTCCAGCCGTCCCATATTCATTCTCCTCGCAGCAATGTGTTTACTTTCTATGTTACTAGCAACCTTTAACATGTGCAAGAGATTCACAATGAAGAAAGCGGCGCTTGGAATTGTATCCAAACGCCGCCTGTATATATTTTCTTATTCTCTTATTGTACTGCTTTTACGGCCTGCACCATTTCACACACATATTTTGCTACATGAGGCACGCAATCTTGTCCATGCTGAGCTACGATTTTCACAATGGCGCTGCCCACAATGGCTCCATCCGATACAGCGGCCATCGCGGCAGCCTGCTGGGGCGTGGAAATTCCAAATCCTATAGCGCAGGGAATATCTTTTGCTGCTTTGGCCGTCTGAATCATCGTCGACACGTGATTTCCCAGCTCCTGACGCACTCCGGTAACGCCCATGGAAGATACGCAATACAAAAAGCCTTCGGCTTCGTTGGCGATAGTCTGGATACGCTGGTTGGAGGTCGGTGCAATCATGGAAATCAAGCGCACATCGTATTTTTGGCAAAACGGCAGCAATTCCTGCTTTTCCTCATACGGCATATCGGGAACAATCAGCGCATCAATGCCGACAGCTTGGCAATTTTTCAAAAACCGTTCCGCTCCGTACGTAAAAACAGGGTTGATATACGTCATGAAAGCCATCGGTACCTGGCAGGTCTTGCGAACTCGCCCAACCATCTCGAAAATTTTATCGGTCGTCGTTCCCGCCGCCAAGGCGCGAACATCCGCTTCCTGAATGATCGGCCCTTCGGCGACAGGGTCGGAAAAGGGAATCCCCAATTCAATTAGATCCGCTCCCGCTGCCGCCATCTGCAATACAAGCTGTTCCGTCACCTCCAGCGACGGATCGCCTGCGGTAACAAAAGGAATAAAGGCTTTTCCCTTGGCAAAGGCCTGATTTAACTTATTCATAAATTTCTACCCCCTTATAACGTGCAATGGCGGCCACATCTTTATCGCCTCTCCCGGAAAGGCAAATCACCACGGTTTTGTCTTTAGTCAGCGTCGGCGCCAGTTTCATAGCGTACGCTACAGCATGAGAGCTCTCAATCGCTGGAATAATTCCCTCCGTGCGAGACAGATATTCAAAGGCTTCTACTGCTTCATCGTCAGTCACCGGCACATATTCCGCCCGCCCTAAATCCTTCAGATGCGAATGTTCCGGTCCTACGCCGGGATAATCAAGGCCAGCGGAAATCGAATAAACCGGCGCAATCTGCCCGTACTCGTCCTGGCAAAAATACGATTTCATCCCGTGGAAAATGCCGACAGACCCGGTAGCCATCGTCGCTGCGGTTTCCGCCGTATCTACGCCTCGCCCGGCCGCTTCACAGCCAATCAAACGCACATCCTTATCTTCAATAAAATCATAAAATAAACCCATCGCATTACTGCCGCCGCCCACACAAGCCAGCACCGCATCCGGAAGCTTGCCTTCTTTCTCCAGCATCTGCGCCTTGACCTCACGGCCGATGATGCTTTGAAAGTCTCTCACAATGGTCGGGAAAGGATGCGGTCCCAAGACCGATCCCATCACATAATGCGTATCCTCTACCCGATTTGTCCATTCTCGTAATGTTTCGTTGACGGCGTCTTTTAAAGTCTGCGTACCGCTTGTCACCTCATGAACCTTAGCACCCAAAAGCTCCATGCGATATACGTTAAGCACCTGTCGTTCGGTATCTTCTTTGCCCATATAGATCTCACATTCCAGCCCCATTAAGGCTGCCGCCGTGGCTGTCGCCACGCCATGCTGCCCTGCGCCGGTCTCGGCAATAACCCGTTTTTTCCCCATGCGTTTGGCCAAAAGAACCTGTCCCAACACATTGTTAATTTTATGAGACCCTGTATGATTCAGATCTTCTCGTTTGAGATAAATTTTAGCCCCCCCTAAATCTCGAGTCATCTTCGCTGCATAATACAGGCGCGATGGGCGTCCTGCATAATCGTTAAACAACTCTGTCAGTTCCGCGACAAATTCCGGATCCTCTTTATAGTGTTTATAAGCCGCCTCTAGTTCCAGTACTGCATTCATCAGCGTCTCCGGCAAATATTGCCCTCCGTGAAGCCCAAATCTTCCTTTACTCATGTTCTTCATTCTCCTTTTTCTCATAATCGGCAAAAATAAAAGAGCCTTTGTCCCCTAAAAAGGGACAAAAGCTCTAAGCTTCTGCGGTACCACCCAAATTGACGATAAATCGTCCTCTCGTTTTGCATACTAACATATGCACCCAGCTGCTAACGGGCAGGGCCCCCGTAGACGCCTACTCTCTTTCGATTTCGGGCCTCCCTCGCAAGTCCATTCGGAATCATCTTTGCAATCGCATTCTCACCAGCTAGCGACTCTCTGAGTACAACCAATGATTCTTACTCTTCTTGCTCATAGGTTTATCATATTGATTCATATTATTCCACGATCCATCATTTTTGTCAACTTCTAGATCGAATTATTTTTACAAAGATCCATCTCATTTTATACGCTAGAAGGTTTTTCTCGATAAATCCGGAACATATAGTATAAACTCATCGTTATTGCCGCCGGAAAGGAGTATGTCTATGCGCTATTTTTCCATACCGTTTAAACGCAACTCTCTTTTCCTTGCTCTTTTTTTCGTTTTCCTTTTCACCTTAACTTTTGTTTATCTTTGTAATGACGACTGGCTGCTCTTTACAGGCATTTTGCTTGCTTTGCTTTTAACCTTACTTAGTTTCTTTCTGCTGCGAGAGCATCGACGCTTAACCCAAGCCCTCGCCGAAGCCCACAGGGCCAATGAAAAACTTTCTTGCCAGGAATCTCTGTTACGCGCCATTTATGACAGTTCCGGACTCTCCCTCTTATTACTGGACTCGCAGCGCAATATTCTCTATGCCAACCAATGCGTCGCTGATCTATTTCAAAGATCCCCTGCCGAAGTGCTGGGCACCGATTATTGCCTCTACTTAGCCCCAAACATGCGCGAAGAAAGCAAACGAAATTTCGAGCAAGCTTTGCGTCACCCTTATCAACCGGTCTTCGCCGAACGTAGCCATCAACTTCCCAACGGAACCACAATCTGGTATCGCGCAGCCAGCCGCGCTTTTTTAGATCAGGAAGGAAAAGCCAGCGGCGTAGTAATCGTTGTCGAAGACATTACCGAACGTCGCCGTGAAGAAGCTTCTTTACGCCTGGCTCACACGGTTTTCGACACCAGCCCGGTGGCCATCGTGGTAACAGACGCACAACACCGTATTGTCTCCGCCAATAACGCCTATATCCGTATCTCCGGTTACACTTTAGCCGAAGTCCTTGGTGAAAAAAAGATGATGCTCCTTCTGGGTCAGCAAAACAGCGCTTTTTACCGCGATATGCTTAAAATTATCCACCAACAGGGCCATTGGGAAGGTGAAGTAGTCAGCCGCCGTAAAAATGGCGAAGTTTACCCTCAAATGCTATCCATCGCTCAAGTTTTAGATAGAAACAATGAGATTGTTTATTATGTCAGCATGTTCCTCGACATTACGGAACGTCACCAAGCGGAAGAACGAATCCGCTACTTAGCGCATCATGATTATCTCACGAACTTACCAAATCGGGTGCTGTTTTTGGAAAAAGCAGCGCAGGCTTTAATTCTGGCCAGACGTTATCATCGACAATTAGGTATCATTTTCATCGACTTAGATCGTTTCAAACCGATCAATGACAACTATGGTCATGATGCTGGAGACGCCTTGCTTTGCGCCATTGCCCAACGACTCCGAAAGGCCATCCGCAAATCTGATACGGTCTGCCGCCAAGGAGGCGATGAATTTGTTGTTTTATTGCCGGAAATTAAGGACCGCGACAGCCTAGCCGGACTAGCGGAATCACTGCTGCAGCTAATCGAACAGCCTTGCTCCTTTGCAGGGCATCAGCTGCAAGTATCCGCTAGCGTTGGCATCGCCACCTATCCTGAAAACGGCAATGCCGTCGATGAAATCATCCAGAGCGCCGACTCGGCCATGTACGCTGCCAAAGCAGATCCGGAAACGCATATCTGTTTCGCCCCTCCCAAGACGCAGGAAGAGCAGAAGAAGTAAAACGAAGGCAAGCCGGTTTCTCTACCGGTTTGCCTTCGTTTTCATTTACATTCTTTAGGAAATACAAAGCGGTCCAGCGCTCGGTAACTCCTTTTTCCATCTACCTGTTCACTTATCATTAGCGAAAAACCTGACACTTCAAATTCGGGCGGTCTTGGCATCGAAAGTTGAATCTTCCCTTGCGTCAACAGCACCTCGGCCGAAAATACGCAATTACGGGCCAACGTAATATGTGGAACATATGGACGCTCTTCCAAGGGCAGGCCAGCCTTTTCTACGGCTCTTGCAACAAGAAGTTGCAGTTTTCGCAGCGGCTTCAGCTCCCCATGTAAGCTAACCCAAACTACTCTGGCCGGTTTTTCCGTTCCAAAGTAGCGCAGTTGTCTAGCAAAATGCAAAGGAAACGCCTTCCCTAACGCGGCTGCTTCTTGCAAAAACAGCATTAGTTCCTGGACCCGTTCCGGCTTCGTCTCGCCTAAAAAACACAGCGTCAAATGCATATTGCTTTCGGTAAAAAATCGTCCCTTAATCGTTTGCTTGCGCACCTGCTGCTGCACGTTTCCAAGAGCTGTCCGCACCATTTCAGGAAGTTCTATCGCAACAAAGAGCCGCATTGCCGCTCTCCTTTCACCCCTTTTAGGAAAGAGAAATCTGCCCTAATACCTCTCCAATGCTCTCTTGAATCAACAGCTTCGCCTTTTTATCCGAATGCGTCGCGCCCCGATTGATTAGCACCAACTGGCGTCCCCGGTAGTAGTCGATCATCCCGGCTGCCGGATACACCACTAAGGAAGTGCCTCCTACAATCAGCACATCCGCTTTGGCGATAAATTCCATGGAACGCTGCATGGTTTCCTGCGCCAAGCCTTCCTCATAGAGAACCACATCCGGCTTAATCACGCCGCCGCATTCGCATGTAGGAACGCCCGTACTTTGCAGAATAAACGCATCATCGTAAAAGGCATGACAGTTTTGACAATAGTTTCGCTTTACCGAGCCGTGCAGCTCCAGCACGGTCTTACTGCCGGCCATTTGATGCAAACCATCAATATTCTGCGTAATGACCGCCTTCAATTTTCCCGCAGCCTCTAACTCCGCCAGTTTGAAGTGAGCGGCATTCGGTTTAGCCGTAGGACAAAGCAGCTTTTCCCGATAAAAATCATAAAACTCTGCTGTATGCTCCCGATAGAAGGTATAGCTGAGCATAACCTCCGGCGGATATTTATAGCGCTGATTGTATAAACCGTCTACGCTGCGAAAATCCGGAATGCCGCTCTCCGTAGAAACCCCCGCGCCGCCAAAGAAGACAATATTATTCGATGCCGAAATGATTTCTTGCAGTTGTTCAACAGGAAGCATGTTTAGCCCCTCTTTCCACTCATTTTTTCTTTTATCATAGCATATTCGTTAAATCGCTGCGAATCGTCAGCGATTTTGCAAAGCTGCCACCAATTTAAAAATGTACTCTTGGCAGCCGCTCGCTAAGCGCTCGGCTTCCACCGGCTCCCAGGGCTCCCGGGCAGCTTCATTGTTGGAAACAACCCGCACGCAAAGATATGGGATTTGATACGCCGCCGCAATCTGCGCACTAGCCGCGGCTTCCATTTCTTCCCCCAAGGCATTTTCTTTCTTTTGCCAATACGCTATATAATCCAGCTCCCGCGACCAGCGGTCACTGGAAAAAATTGTTCCTTTATGTACCCGCCCTTGGGTATAATCTTTGCTTAAAACCTCTGCCAAGCGTACCAAGCGAGCATCGCTTTGCCAGCGAACCGGACCAAATTCATCGCGCACCGTCCATTCGCGCACTTCAATCCCCTGTCCAGCCTCCCGTCTGGCCACATTAACGGCTCCCGCATTGGTAATGGTTTCTCCAATAATCAAATCCCCCTTATGCAGCCAAGCCGGATAGCCTCCAGCCGTCCCCTGATTGACAATCACCGTAGGGGAAAACCGCTGAATCCCCAGCAATGTCGCCGCTGCGGCATTGGTAGTCCCCACCTTAGTTTGCGAAACCACTACCTTTTGAGAGCCAATATGTCCCTGCCAATAGGTCCAGCCGGCAAGCACTACGGTTTGCGGCTCCTCCAGTTGTTCTACTAAGGTGCGAACCTCCATATCCATAGCCCCTTGAATTAATACGCAAGATTCTTGGGCCCAAGCAGGTGCGGCCGCCGTCAGCCACAAACCTAACACTAAAGCAATGACTTTTCCCAAATACATTCTATACCTCCTTAGGCAACCGCTCTATACTGCTAAGCAGCTTGGCAATTAAAAAACCCGCCAGAATTGCCGCCGTAAACGCAGCCGCCGTGTGACTCCAAAACACGCCGGTTTCGCCCCAAAAAGCAGCGAGAAAATAAGCCATGGGCACGCGGACGCCCAAGGCATGCGTAGCTGACACCGCCATCATATACACCGGACGCTTCAACCCCTGCGCTACGCCCAGCAAAGCGAAAACTACCGTCATAAATACGCCAGCCACGCCGGACGCTCTTAGCGCATAGGAGCCTAGCCTGAGAAGTTCCGGCGTCGGTTGAAACAAAGCCAGCACCGTCTCCGGCAACAGCACAAATAACAGCATAACCGGCATGGCTACAGCCAAGGAAATCTTAAAAAAAGAACGCACACAGCCACGCACTCGTTCATATTCTCTTCGCCCAAGATTAAAGCTGATCATCGTAGCCATCGCGTTCCCCAGTCCCATGATCGGCAGCATGACCAGCATTTCCAAACGTGACATCATATTCCAGGCGGCCAGCGCCGCAGGGCCAAACTGCGCCAGCACTGCATTAAGCAAAAATAGGCCTACCGGAATAATTATATAGGACATGGCAATATAAACACCCTGTCCTAAAATCCGCTTCCATTCGCCTAGCATACCGGCAGCCCAGCATAGCTGCGGCAATTCATAGTCGTAATGCCGCAGCGCCCGATACAAGTAAACGCCTGCCACAATTTGTCCAAAAAGCGTAGCTAACGACGCTCCGGCTACGCCCAGATTGCAGGAAAAAATCAAGATCGGATCCAGCCCCATATTAACTATATTGCCAAGGGCCATCGCTTTCATCGGCGTCAATGTATCGCCGCGAGCCATAAAGAACGCTTCCGCTGTCATCACATAGCCCATAACGAAGAACCCGGGAATCAGCCAAATGATAAAGGCATGAATCATCGGCCAGAGGGCTTCATTCGCTCCTATGGCGCTAAAAAAAGCAGTATTGACCGTCGGAGCCAACAAGGGCAGAAAAACGCACATGCTCAAAGCCATCAGCGGCAGAATGCCGCGCGCGATGCGAACCGCCTGTTCTTCCGCGCCGCCGCCTCGGGCATGACTCATAAGCATGATGCTCCCCATTGAAATTCCCTTGGCCATGGACAAAGAAACATACATCAAGGGAACAACCATGGAAACAGCCGCTAAAGGCACATCCCCCAGCCAAGATACGAAAACCGTATCTACAAAAGCATAGAGATTTTGAAACAACAGCGAAATCATTAGCGGCAAAGCCAGCTGCACCAACGTCCGCCCAACTTCCGGCGAAGCTAAATCCGCCTTCTCCTGCACTTTAGAAAAAATCTTTATCCTCTTCATGTTTCACCATGTTTTCATAAAATGGCCTTTAATGCCTTAATAAATCCTTCCATGACTGGCAGCGTACTCAGCGTAAGCCGGATATGGTTGGGATAACGAAAGCCTGTCATCGTTCGTACCATAAAACCATGCTGCATCAATTTACGGTAAGCCAAGGTATCACTAAGCGGCAGGCGGATCATCATATAATTGCCCTCACCAGCCAGATGATGCAGGCCCATTGCCGTAAGCTCGCAATGCAAAAAAGCCTTCGCTTCACGCACCAACGACCTGGTATTCGCTACATGGTCTCCCTGATTATCCAGCGTAGCCAAGGCCGCAACCTGAGCCAGAGCGTTCACCGAATATACTACACAGGTGCGGCGAATCACATTCACTACTTCCGGCGAGCCTGCCAAGTAACCAATACGCAACCCCGCTAGCCCGTACATTTTAGAAAAAGTACGAAAAACCACCAAATTCGGATATTCATGAAGCAGTTTCATACCGTCAGGAAAGTCCTCCTGCTCCACAAACTCCGCATAGGCTTCATCCAGGACAACTATCTGCCGTCCCCCTACGGCATCCAAAAAAGCCCGAAGTTTTTTCTCCGGCCAGTACGTACCGGTAGGATTATTCGGATTGCACACAAATAAAATTTTCGTTCGCTCGTCAATGGCCTTGAGCATGCTTTGCGCATCGAAGGCCTCCTCGCACAAAGGCACTTGCTTGGCCTGATAGCCTGAAAACTCCGCTACCCATTCATAGACGGCAAAGGTTTTATCCGCAGTAATGATATTATCACCGGCCTGACAAAAGGCATTAATCACAAACGCAATTACTTCGTTAGCGCCATTTCCCACCAGGAAACAGTCCGCATCCAGGCCAAAGTTCTGCGCCAAGCGCTGACGCAGATGAAATGCATCACCGCTGGGATAAATAGCCGCCGCCGCCGGATCAAAGGCAGCAATAGCCGCCTGCGCCTCCTTGGCAGGCCCCAAGGCGTTTTCGTTGTTGTTCAATCGGTGAATTGGCGGGCAATGAAACATATCCCGCAGCACATCATCGGGCTTGCTGGGAATATAGGCCTGAATAGACCGAATATGCGCAGGAACCAGGTTTTCCCATCTGACGGTTTGTCCCTGCATACTCAAGCCTCCTCCGGCAGCGTCAAAAGGAGCAGATCGCCTTGTCCGCCCCATGGCAACACAAACTGCGGCGTAAAACCGGCAGCTAAAATGGCTGGCGCCGCCTCTACCTCGGCCGCTTTGCCTAAATCCAGCTCAAAAAATATGTTCTTGATGTTCTCTTTTCGCAAAGCCGTCACATGCATAGCCAAATTTTCTTGCATGTCTTCGCCAGGCGCCAATACCGCCAGAAAAGCAGTCAGCTTGCGTCGGTCTAAACGAGTAGACAAAATAGAATCCGCCAATTGCTCTTCCCCTTCGTAGATCGCCGGCTGCAGCTTGCGCGGCAATGCCAAAAGCTCATACTGCCGGCGCAAAAACGCCTCAATTGCCGGATTGGCAAAGACACTCATGCCGTTGTCTTCTTCTAATTGTCGATATAACGCCGTATGCCGCTGCGTAACACCGCCAACTGACGTCAAGTCTACTTCTCCCAACGGCTCAAAATAGCCGGCAGGCGCCTGTGCTGTCGGCTGCCGCATGGTCATGCACACAATACCGGAACGAGCCAGTTTGGCAAGAGCCCCTTCTACCAAAGCGACGGCCATACCGCCTTGTTCGGAAAATACATACGGCCCAAAGCCTTCCGCCATTTTACCGCCGCACTGCCAAAGAAAAGCACCGCCCACTTGCCCCTTGCCGTCTTGCATCAATACGGCTCCATATTCACCGCTGCCAAGCATGTCCACAAGCTTACCGGGGTAGTGAAAAAATTCCGGAGCACTGTCTCCATAAACCGCCAGCACCCTTCTGGCAAGCTGCTTCAAAGCTTCCCGTTCCGGCTCAGCCAAAACAAACCCCAAGGAAGGAAGCGCTTCAAATTCCTCTGGAATGGCCTGGGGATATCGTTTTTCAAGACGCAGCTGCAAACCCATGCGATTATCAGATAGCATTTCCAGACAAAAATGATCTACCGTACGAGCTGCCAATAGCAAGCCCATTTCCGCTAACGACGCCTCATCATCCAGCGACATACTAGCGGTCCGGTTAAATACCTTGGTCGGCAGCGCTCGCCTTGGAAACAGGCAGGACGCTTCCAAGTAATAACCGCCATGACGGCAAATAAATTGCATCTCTCCGGCGTCTTCCCGCTGGCCGCTGAGAAAAGCGAATAGCTCTTCCGTCGCCAAGGAAAGACTCAATTGCTCTTCTTTGCCAAACCCAAAGGCTTGCGCGGTGTTCTCCGCACAACATACGATGACCGGCAGCATCTCCTCATGCAATGGTATCTGCAGCTCTACAGACTGTTTTTGCTTCATAACGGCTCCCCTTTTCACCAGGCCGCCCAAATTACGCCGCCTGTTATTTCAATCCCCAATAGCGAAACGCCAGCATAGTAATATCATCCGACTGCTCCGCCCCTGCGGCAAAGTCATTCAGCTCCACTCTTATCTCGCGCAGCAATACATCAGGAGCGGCCTTAGGGCGAGTGCAAAACGCCGTTTCTAAGCGCGCCTCCCCAAAAAGCTCATCCTCCTTAGTAGCTGCCTCGGTTACGCCGTCTGTATATAAGAGCAGCATATCCCCGGTCTCCAACAAACAGTTTCCTTCCGTATAGAGCATCCCTTCCATGCCGCCGATAACCGGTCCCTTAGCTTGATTCAGAAACACTAGTTGTCCTGTTGGTTTAAGCAGCATGGGCGGACAATGGCCGCCGCTGGCGTAGCGGCAGGCGCCGCTTGGCAAGTGGACTGCCGCACAAAACAAGGTGACAAACATGCAGGATTCATTGTTGCGGGATAATTCATCGTTCAGGCGCTCCAGCAGCTCTCCTGGCTCGCGTTTTTCGCGCACCAACGAGCGCAGAAGGGTTCTGGCAATGGCCATAAACAAAGCCGCGCCCATCCCTTTATCCGATACGTCGCCAATCACTAAATATAAGGTTTCCGTCTCCTCATCCTGGAAGAAGAAATCGTAAAAATCTCCCCCCACTTCCCTGGCCGGCTCCAGCAATGCAAAAAGATCAAATTCTCTACGCTCCGGGAAAGGAGGAAATTCTTTCGGCACCAGCCCCATTTGAATGGAGCTGGCGATACGCAATTCGCTGGCAATGCGTTCTTTTGCCGCCACAGTGGCCTGCATCATTTCCATGTAAATTTTCAGTTCGCTGATCATAATCATGAAAGCTTCCGCCAAGCGCGCCACTTCATCCCGCCCGGAAATAGCCGGAATCGTCGCCTCAAAATTTCCTGCCGCCAGCTTTTGCGTAGCCTGCTCGAGTTGGCGCAACGGCCTAGTAATGGAACGGGCGATACCAAGTACCACAAGACAAAGCAGCAAAAAGCCGCCAATCCCTAAATACCATTGGGTGCGACTCAAATCAAAGACACGCGCCATAAGCTCATCACGCGAAAAAAAGATACCCAAAGACCAGCCGGTAGAAGGGATCGGCATATACATCACCCAGCCGGTTTTACCATTTACTTTGCTGGTATGAGAAACATAGCCTTTTTGTCCTTGAATCATTTTTTGCCCCAATTCGCGCAGCCCGACGTCTTGCAAGTCCTCAGCCACGCTGAAAATAGACTCCCGCATGACATAGCCGCTAGTGGGGTGCGCAATAAACCGCCCTTGTCCGGAAATAATAAAAGCGTAATTTTCTCGACCTAACTCCAAGGACTCCAAAAGCTCCGAAAGAATACTCAGGGACATATCCCCTGTTACAATCCCCCGCACGACACCTGGCTCAGACGCAGAAAAAACAGGCGCCGAATAGGTCGCCATTAACACATTGCTAATGCCCTCGTCAAAATAGGGTTCGCTCCAAACAGCGCTTTTCATCTCTACGGGAAGTAAATACCAGTCCTTTGTTTCATAAGCTTGCACCGATCCTAACGAAATCTTCTGCAAGCCCCCATAGGTGCGATACAGATAAGTTCCGATGCCGACCGGATGGCTTTTAGTTGCCCGTAAAGCAACCGCCGTACCAAACACATCCTCTTGGCCTTGCAAAAACTTTTCCATCAACTGATAGGACTGCTCCGTAGAAACCGGCATAACTTCCATTACTGCCGCCAGTCCCTGCGCCATGCCTTCCACGCGCCTTGAAGAAACTTCGATTCGTGAAGTGACCGCTGCCGCTACATGCTGAGCCTCTTTCATCATCTCTTCTTCCAGCAATTGTTTGGCTGAAAAATAGCTATAGCCAATCACCGCTGTCAGAATGGTGCCGACTCCCGCCATAATGAGAACTGTCAGCCGCCATGTAAGGCTCCATTTATTGAACATCATTGCCTATCCCCCGGTAAAAATTTTCATAAGAAGGATTGGTGCGGAGCAAGCCATGCCATTGCAGCGCCTCTACTGTTCGCCGATAATCCGCCTTAGCCAGTACGCCCAACTTCCAGGAAGAATTGCCCTCTGGAATAATGGTCGCCAAAATGGTTTTCAGCATCCAGCGCATATGTGCGCGATTCGTTGGCAAATTGGCCTCTTGGACATGCTTCATCACTATGTCTAGAGCTTCTTCTTCATGCTCGGCCGCATACTGCCAGCCAGCCAGAGAAGCTTCTGCAAACGCCCGACTTTCTTGGGGATGCTCTTTCCAGGTACTCTCCAAGCAATACAAGCCATCTTCCGGAAACCCGCAGCCGTAGTCTTTCATAAAAAACGTACTCAATTGCTGAGCATCAATGCCTGCTTGATACAAAACATGGTATTCGTTGTAATGCATAGCCGAGCAAGCTGCAACACCTCTGTTAATAAACAAGTTCACCGAGTAGTACTGCGGCAAAAACTGCGGCTGAAGTCCTCTCGCGGCAAAAAAACTTTGAAAATCAGCCTGAAACACGCCGCCCCAAAGACTGATCTTTTTGCCATGCAATTGCTGCACGCTTTCGATCCCCTGATCCTTCCAGCCAATAAGCATTAAATTGGATTGATTGACAACTTGCGCCACATTCACTAGCGGCACGCCTTGATCACGCGCCGCTAAGGCGCCTGACAGAAACAGCACCGCAAAGTCCGCTTCGCCTCGTTGTACATAGTCCACGCCGCTTCGATCCGCTCCGCCCCTGATAATGCGGACGTCTAGGCCCTTTTCTCTGTACAGCCCCTTCTCCAAGGCCACATAGTATCCGGCAAACTGCGCTTGCGGCACCCATTGCAGAATCAAGGTAAAAGGCTTCTTGCCTTCACGTTCTTGTTCCTCCGCCACTCCCGGCTTCTGCCAAAAGAGCAGGCAAAGTCCCAGAAGCGCAACCCCGAAAATTACATACAGCCTTTTTTTCATAAGCGTGAAACAGCTACCGCCAAAATATTTTGTCCACCAATTCGGCGGTAATGCACTTCATCGGTCATACGCCGCACGAGAAAAATACCAAGCCCTCCGGCTTCCCGCTCATTTAAGCCTGCTTTCAAATCCGGTTCCGCTGCCGCCAGAGGGTCGAAAGGAATACCGCTGTCTTCAAATTCAATGCCAAATTTATCCTCTTCGCAATAGGTGCGAATCACCACTTCTCCTGGCGGCACTTCATAGGCATAATGGCAGATATTCACGACCACTTCTTCAATGACCAGTTCTAATTGCAAAATCCGTTTCGGACTTACTCCCGCCTGTTCCGCCTGTTCGGTAATAAAGGCAGTAATAGCCGGTACATTTTCATCTTGCGCCGCAAAAATGCGACTCGCTGTAGTCGATGACATAGCACTACCTCCTATGCTATTCTCAAAAATTCGCAACCGCTTCTTCCGCTGTTTCGTACACTGGGAAAAAACTGTCAAAGCCGGATACGGAAAATACCTCCTGCACCAAGCCCGACAAACCGCAAAGAGCCAACGCTCCCCCTGACGCCTTTAGTTTCTTGGCGATCGCCAAAACGCAGCGCAGCCCGGCGCTGCTGACGTACTCCAATGACGTCAAATCCAAAACAAACTTAGTCCCTCCGTTTTGAATAATATCGCCGCACTGCTTTTCCCACTCCGGCGCGGTTCTTGTATCAAGACGTCCTGTTACGGCAATCACTGTACATGTCGCTTCATTTCGTACTGAAATTTCCATAGGATAACCCCTTTCTTTACTGCACAAACTTTTAATTACTGAGACGCAGAAGCAAATTACCTGCCAGTTGCCGTCGGTACGCCGCGCTAGCGCGAATATCGTCAATCGGCGTTACCCCGTCTTTCACCAGTTCTCCTGCACGACGCAACACTTCGTCGTTCAACGGCTTCCCCTGCAAAAATGCCTCTACCTGAGGCAGGCGCACCACCGTGGGGCCTACGCTGCCCCAAGCCAGCTTCATGCAGGCTATGGTTTTATCTGCTTGCAGTTTCCATTGCGCCGCTAAACTGGCAATTGAAATAGCCAAGGCCTTGCGGCGGCCCACTTTAAAATAAGCAGAACTTACTTGCTCCTCAGCCCAAGGAATTTGCACGCCTGTCACAAACTCGCCGGCCGCCAGCCCAATCCGCCCCGGGCCTTCAATAAACTCCTCAATGGGCAAACTTCGCCGCCCTTTTTCTCCTGCCACCTCCACAGAGGCTTCCAACACGTATAGCGGCGGCAATGTATCGCCTGCAGGCGAAGCTGTACAGACATTGCCGACTAAGGTAGCGCTGTGACGTATGGGAGGCGACCCCACAACCGCGATTGCCTGCCGCAACGCCGGAAAGCATTCTTCCAGCTTCGGCAGATCCAGCAACTGCTGATAGGTAACTCCAGCGCCAATGAAAAGACCATGTTTGCGTACTTCAACCTGCTGCAATTCCTCCAAACGTTCCGCGGAAAACAAGACAGGAGGCGCAGGCAGCCTGCGCTGCCGCACCCAAAAATCAGTGCCGCCGGCAATGACACGACCAGTTGGCTGCACCGCCAATAGCTCCTGCATTTCTGCAACAGTGCGAGGAAATAGGATCTCCATTAGCTTGTCCTCCCCTGCAGTTTGGCCGCTGCCATTAAAGCCGCCTCCACGATTTTTTGGTAACCAGTGCAACGGCATAAATTGCCGCTAATCCCCTCTCGCACCTCCGCTTCCGATGGCAGCGGGTTGCGATACAACAGATCGAGTACTGCCAACACCATCCCGGGTGTGCAAAAGCCGCACTGCACAGCGCCGCAGTCAATAAAAGCCTGTTGGACAACAGACAAATTTTCTTCCGTCGCTACGCCTTCGATGGTTACTATGTCCGCACCCTCTAGCTGCGCCGCCGCCATCAGGCAAGATAAGCGGCTGGAGCGATTCACTAAAATCGTACAAGCGCCGCATTCTCCTTCGCCGCAGCATTCTTTCGTTCCTATCAAGCCAAAATCTTCCCGCAGTAAATCAACTACCCTGCGATCCGGCGGCGTATCAATGCTTACTTGTTTACCGTTCAATACAAAAGACACATTCATCGTACCGCCTCCAAACCAGCTTGCCGCAAGGCGGCCAGCACTTTTTCCCCTGTAAGCGTCCCTTGGGCAAGACGATTTCCGGTGATTGAAGCAAGGCCGTTGGCAACCGCCGGCAGTACGCCGTCAATGCTAATTTCCCCCGCTCCCTTCATGCCAAAAGGGCCGTCGTCTTCATAAAGGCTGGCGGTTACTGTTTCCATTGCCGGAAGGTCCAAGGCCGTAGGGAGAATATACGTTGAAAAATCGCGTGTCCTCACTTCCCCGTCCTGTAAGACAAAATCCTCAAACAAGGCGTAGCCGATGCCTTGGGCCGCTCCGCCTTGAATCTGCTGTTCAAAAACCTGCGGATTAAGCACATTGCCCGCATCAATGCAGTTCAAAAAATCGCAAACCTTCACTTCACCGCTCAACGTGTCCGCTTCTAAGCGGACCAATTGCGCTCCGTAAGCGAAAACACGATGAGGAAACCCATGCTTGCGCAGCTTTTTCCCGCTCTCCGGCACTTGCTTATTGACCGGGCAGGTATAGCTATAGGTAACCATTCGCTCACTGGGATCCATAAAGCCAGCCAGCAAAGTCAGCGGCACTTCCCGCCCCGACGGTTGATGAACAATCCTTCCCGGACAAAGTAATAAGTCATCTATATGCACTTGTTCCAAAAATTGAAAGGTAAACAGCATCACGGCCCGCGCCAAGAGGCGTTCCTTCAAGATTCCAGCCGCTCCTTCCAACGCCTTGCCATAGGTAAAAGTCGTCCTGCTGGCTGACGAAGAGCAAGACGGCAGCGTTTGAGACGTATCCGGCAGCACCAATTCCATCTCTTCCATATCTTGAGACAGCAAATGCCCCGCGATTTGCAAATACGTTGAAACGTTGCCCTGCCCCATGTCTGCGACCCCGGCATAGACGCACAGACGGCCATCTGCTTTCATTTCCAGTTTAGCATTAGCATAGTCCGGAATAATCGGTCCAAATCCTACCGCATGATAACAGGCGGCTATGCCCACGCCCCTTCGCTTGAAAGCAGGGGCCTCTTCACGCCATACTTGGCGTTGCGTCCACAACGGATGCGCCGCCAGCTTCTTTAAGCATTCTGTTAAGCCGACGCTTTGGGAAAGCCGTACGCCTGCAGGAGTTATACCGCCCCGCTGTACTGCGTTTCGCAACCGAAACTCCAGCGGATCATAGCCTGCGCATTTTGCTAGCTCATCCATCGCCTGTTCAACGCCGGCTGCCGCTTGGGGTACGCCAAAGCCGCGAAAAGCGCTGGCAAGAGGATTATTAGTATAAACAACAGCACCGGAAATACATGCATTAGGAATGCGATAAGGCCCTCCTGCATGTTCCATGGCCAACGCGAATACTTCCGCGCCCATAGCGGCGTAAGCGCCTGTATCAAATAAAAGTTCACAGTCTAAAGCTTGCAATTGTCCTTCACAATCACACCCCAGGCGATAAGTCATCTGCGCCGGATGCCTCTTAGTACCGGCCACAAAGCGCTCTTCTCGCGTATATTGCATGCGTACCGGCCGGCCATCGGCATGCAAGGCCGCTAACACGAGAAATCCCTGTACTGTAATCCCGTCTTTACCTCCAAACGCTCCGCCAAGATACGGCGCCATGATATGCAGCTTTGTCGGCGGCACTTTGAGGGCTTCCCCCAGCTCCAACCGATCTCGAAAAGGAGTTTGCGTAGCCACCACCAGGGTAATGGAGCCATCTTCCTCTACTTTGGCCATTCCCGCTTCAGTTTCTAAAAATGCATGATCCTGCCAGTTAACTTCAACAGACACCTCTACCGTAAATGTACATTCAGCTAGCGCTGTTGCACCACGACCGCAGCAAATTTCATCGCGCAGCAGCACATTGCCGTCTGCGCGTCCAGGGTGAATCGCCGGGCTTTCCGGCAACAACGCCAGCCTGGAATCTAGAAGCGCTTCCAATTTTTCATATTCAATCCGAATCGCATCCAACGCCCGCTCTAATCCATCCTTGGTTTCAGCTACTACTAAAACGATCGCCTCTCCGTAATAGCGCACAACCTCTTCTGCTAAAATCGGCTGATCTTTTTCAAAAATCCCCAACCGATTGCTTCCTTCTATATCCCGGCTGGTCAATACCGCCACCACGCCAGGCAATTGCAGGGCCGCTTCCACGTCCACTGAAACAATACGGGCATGGGCTTGGCAAGAACGCTTTACTCCGGCCCATAAGCAACCTTTTGGATAATGGTCCGCAGCATACGCCTCTTGACCGGTCACCTTCGTCTTTGCGTCCGCCCGGGAAACGGAACATCCAATACCCGGAGGGGTTCCATAAATCCTCTCGCTTTGCTTCATTCGTATTCTCCTGCATCTGCAAACTAATCTAAACTACTCAAACGTATCCTATATTCTCTTCTATATCTTTTTACAAACCCCTCTAGGTTCTTACTATATTATTCCATCTCCGCGTCTAAAAGAGTATACTATAAGTAAGAAGATATATTTTGCACTAGCATTTAAAAATTTCATAGTTATAGGAGGGGATGACCATGAAACGTTGGCTCAACCGCGCCCTGCGTTCTGCTAGAAATTATTCCCTCGTGGATTTTGGATTTTTAAAACTCACCCTGATCTCACTAGGCATCTTAGTGGGAACGTATTGGTCCGAATATTTTCTGCGCCATACGCTTTTCCTTTGGTGTGTATTTCTTGGCTCCTATCTCTATATCTTATACCGAACCTTTGTCTCGCATCGCTATTAAAAACGCTGAAATCCCTGGGAGATGCTAAGTTGCGCCGCATCGCCCAGGGATTTTCTTTATTCCATGTAAATCATCTTTTTGGTCATGCCGCCGTCAATAACAAGATTCTGTCCGGTTATAAACGAATTTTCAGCATCACTTAAAAATAAACACGCCTGTGCGATATCCTCGGGCCTTCCTACGCGTCCCGCCGGATGCTGCCCGTGGTCAGCCGCCGTCAATTTCTCGTAACTGCGAGTTTCAATCCAGCCCGGACTGATGGCATTGACCGTAAGCTCCTTGGAGCTTAAAGACAAGGCCAAAGCATGCGTCAGCGCCACAAGACCTCCCTTGGAAGCGGCATAGGCTTCGGAATGAGGTTCTGACATTAAATAACGAGTAGAGGCAATGTTAATAATTCTCCCGTATGTTCCCTGCCGGTGCAGCTTAGCAAATTCTTGCGCTGTAATAAAAGAGGCCCGCAAGTTCAAATGGAGTACTTCATCCCATTCCTCCACGCTTAGTGTTTCTATCGGCTTAAAGCAACTCTTCCCTGCATTATTGATGAGAATATCAATTTTCCGATAGGTTTCAGCAAGAAAACGAAAAAGCCCTTGTATAGCCGTTGCCTGGGTCAAATCCAACGCATAAAAAATAATCCGCTCCTCCTGCGCCAGCAGTTGCCCTTTAGCCTCGTCAATATCCGCAATCACTACCGTCGCTCCTGCTTGCACGTACGCCCGGCTGATCGTTTCGCCGATGCCGTTCGCGCCGCCCGTCACCAAGACAATTTTTCCTGTATAATCCATTTTTCTCACCGCCTTTCCCCGGCCCGCTAATCAACGTCACACACAGATGTTACGCGATTCCAAGCCAGTACGGTTATCTCCACTATTTGCTGTAAGCAAAAATTCGCGTTTCACCTTCTTGAGTCACTATTCCAGCTCCTACGACAAAAACCTCTCCGCTCTTTAGAAATCATCAAAACAAAGTAAGCTGTGCAGTTTTAGATGACAGCGTTTTTTTCACCGTCACAACTTCATCTCGCAGGTATCCAGACAGCATGGGACTATGCGGATCATGCTGCTTAGTGAATTGCAAAGCCTTTTCCTCGCTAGTCGTAGCATAGCAATATACACACCCTAAGGAACAACTGTCATAAACGCCTATATCAATGCTCTCACAACACCCGCAAGCGTTTCGTTGATTCGCGTCCTTTTTCGCTGCCAGAGGATAACCTGCAAGCTGCGCGATCAAAGCGGCATCAATACAAGAAGCCGGCTTAATGCCGCAGGCAGCCAGATCGCCTTGCTCAGAACAGCTTGCCACAACAAGCTTATGCTCCTTGGCAATGGCAACAACTCCTTGCGAAAACCGCTTTCGCATTGTTTCCTCGGCTTCTCGGAATCCCATTATTTTCATGCGTCCTCGTATTTTCGCGTACATATCCAAAAAGCTGATTGTACACTGTTTTGTATAGCCTGCAAGAGCTTTACAGATGGCTTCAAATTGCTGCAAATGGTATGCTTCATCAAATTTTTCGCTGAAAATAATGGGATCGTAACGCCAAATCACGCGATGCGGTCCCACTTTGTCGCTCAAGCGCTTAAAGGTTTCTATCAGCTCCGTTTTAGGCGGCAGCCTCTTTTCCAAATTCTGATCATACGGAGTAAGGGTAAACTGAAAATAGTAACGATACCCCATGGCATCCAGAGCAGGCAGCTTGGACAGCATAGCCCGCGGATTCTTCGTCCAGAACACCAAGCAGTCCACGCCAACTGGATCAAGCTCTACTTTCGTCAGGCGCTTCGAATTGCGCGGATTCGGAACATATACAAGCCCTTCTTGAAGACGCCTAAAAAACCACTCCGAATAAAGCGCCGGAATATCCGTCCGCCTGCTGGCGCTGATAATCATTATCCCTCACCCTTTACTATCGCTCGAAAGTTACTTCCGTCTCATGCTGCGGATTTTGATTTTACTCGCTGCATCCACGCGATACGACTCCGTAATTTTTTGCAAGGCCTTATTATACGTAAACGTATCCAGCGGACTGCTTTGCAACGATGCCAAAGTCAGCTCCGGAAATTTCACATAGCATAGCGAAAGCGCCCAAGCCACCGCCATTTTAGCGTAATATCCCTCATGGCGCAGCGCATGCAAGCGAAGCAATAACGAATCGATATATTCTTCCTCGATATAAAAGCTGAGCAACATAACGACGCCAAAGCGAATTTCATATTCTTGTTCCGATACTAGGTACGGCTGTAAAAAGTCCCAAACCCGCTCTTTATGGTTCTTGGTAAATTTCAATCCGTTGCAAAAGCTATCACAAATTGACCAATTATCAATACGCGGCACAAAATCAACGACATACGAAAGAAGCTCTTCGATATCGGCCTTCGCATACCCCAAAATCATGCCTTGCAGCATGGTTTCTTCAAAATAACAAACATCTTCGCTTTTTATATACCTTCTCCAATCCTCTTTTGCCATCTTTTGAGCCAGCTTCCGCAGCAACGGTAGTCGTATCCCCAACAAGTTATCTACGTTCGGCAACAACGACGCGGCAAACTGCTGGTACTTCGGTTCTGCCATTTCCGCCAGCATTTCTCGAATACTATGATTCACAATATTCCCCCTGCAACATGGCTTTCCAGCTTCAGAAGATATTCCTTGGCCTCCAGCCCCCCGGCATAGCCCACAAGTCCCCCAGCCGCCCCTACAATTCGGTGACAAGGAATAAAGAGCAGCAACGGATTGTTGTGATTAGCCCGCCCTACGGCGCGAGCCCCTTTAGGACATCCTACACATACAGCCATGTCGCCATAGGTTCGCGTCTCGCCATAAGGTATTTTCTGCAAGGCCGCCCACACGCGCCGTTGAAAATCCGTTCCCGCCGGAGCTAACGGCAGGGTAAATTCTGTGCGTACTCCTGCCAAATACTCTTTCACTTGCCGTCCCGCTTCCTGCAGCAACGCGGTTTCTCGCAAGTCCGCTTCGTGCGGCAATTCGGTCTTTCCTAAATACGCCTTAGTCAGTGCCTTTCCATTTTCTTCAATGCCCAAAAGGCCCAACTCGGTTTGATAATAAAAAACAGCAGCCATTTTCTTAGACTCCTTTTTACAAGCAAAAATAATTTCCCGAGTTCTTTTTCCTATCCTTGACATGGAGCATACTAAAAGTTGTATTATAAATAGTAAATTGTAATTTCTATTGATTGGCACTAACTACTGTGAGGCAGCATATGAATTCAAATATAGACTGGGAATTAAAGCAACGACAAAAAGAATATTGGAAAACTTGTTTTCTCACCTTGACGCTCTTGCTTATTTTTTGCCTAAATCTAGCAGGTCTCTTTCTAGGCAGCGTAATCTATGAAGAAACAAGCATCCTCTTTGCGCAAATGAAAACGCAAAACCGCCACAACTCTCTTCAACAACTGATGAATAAAGGCACGGCCAGCTACCAGTGGGAGAACATCCATATTTCTTCTCCTTTTGGCTATTCCTTGTCCGGCACCTTCATTCCGAATGCAAAATCAACTGATAAAACAGTCATTTTTCTGCATGGCTTTACGGAAAATCGCACAATCGGCTTATACTATCTGGAAATTTATCTTCGCGCTGGCTTTAATGTGCTACTGGTCGATTCGCGCGCCCATGGCGAGAGTGGCGGAGATTCCGTTACCTGGGGCAGTTTGGAAAAATACGACTTAGATCAATGGGTCAGTTGGCTTGCGCAGCGCATACCGAACGGCGTGATCGGCGTTCACGGGCTGTCTATGGGCGCCGCCACAGCATTACTGCACGCAGAGCTTAACGAAGAAAATAAACGAGTAGCGTTCTATGTTGCCGACAGCTCGTATTCCGATTTTGAAACGCTTCTCTCTCTCTATGTACGCCAGTATCTATCCCCCTATACGGATTCCCTTGCTCCTTGGCTTGCTAAGCTAGATGTAGCCAGCATTCTCTTGCCGTATGCAAATCTTATATCGTACTTTCATTCCCGTTCTACCTTTGACGAGGCTTCGCCGCTGCAATCCGTACGCCACGTTACAACACCCATCCTATATCTCCATGGTGAAGCGGATACGCTTATTCCCGCCTCCATGTCCCTAGAACTACAGCAAGCCACCAAAGGGCCCAGCCAATTGTACCTATTCGCTAACTCCAAGCACGGAGCTGCTATTTTTGACAACCATCGTCAATATAGCCAAGTGATACAACATTTTTTAAAAAGCATCGATGAATTAAGCTAACGCTTAGCTCATTCCTCAAAGTGGTCAGCGCTATTTCTCAAATAACGCTGACCACTTTGCATTATGCTTTAAGACGCACAATTTCCACCACTGTAAGAACGCCCTCGGTTACAATGAATCGAACATCAAATCCAGCAAAAGGAATCCCAAAAATGCGTTCAGAATCCGAAACATACGCTGGTCGCGGATCTTGCTCCAAAACACTGCACAAGCCCTGGCGTAACGACTCCGGAATAAGAGAAAGCCAGCATTCCGGGAAAACCACTTTTAATTTATATGCTTCATGCGGAGCGGCAAAACCAGAGGCCGCCTCTGGATGACTATCCGCATAAGGAAGATATGGCTTAATATCAAAGATCGGCGTATTATCGATCATATCCGCTCCAGACACATGCAAAACAGGTCCCCACTGGGAATGCATCTCAATCTTTTCCAGTTTAACAGAAGAAAGGCCAAGATGATTAGGCCTAAAAGGCGAGCGCGTTGCAAATACTCCCATACGGGTGTTGCCTCCTAAACGCGGCGGTCTCACAGTGGGCGATATTTTACTGCCAACCGCCTCAGAGAACTGCCAAATAAGCCAGATATAAGAAAATCCCTCCAACCCTCGAATGGCGCTAGGATCTCGATATAACGGTTCAAAAACAATAGTAGCCATTAACGGAGTCAATCCGCTTTGGCGGGGAACGCCGAACTTAGTTGGAAAATCCGTATGAATCCTGGCTATATTCTTTATGGTCGCCACAATACCTACTTTGCTCATAATGTATCTTTCCTCAGCTCCAAAAATATTTTCTTTGCAGATCATTTTACACCATTATACAAGAAGCAACCAGCAAATAAAAAACACCATCCAAAACGGACGGTGTTTTTTTGATGTATAAAATTTAGGTAACTGATCAAATTGCGCCGGTCAGATGAACTAGGTCTAACGCTAGAAAAGACAGTGCAATAAATGCAAAGGCTGCTAATCCCATTTTGAAAGCCATCTTCTCATCTCCTTTTATATCTTACCCTGACTATATCCCTTAAGTATTTTCAAACAGTCAGGATAAAACAATATAAGATAATTAAGTAACTAACTTAATTTGATCTATTCTTAGTTTACTGCTACTGCGAAAGTATTGCAACGAAAGAGAAGAGCCATATCGCCCCTAAAATGTCATAGCTGCGGATAAAATTAATTTTATTTTATATTTTTAAAGTAAAATTTGCCTTTTTTCTCCTTTTATCTCTTTTATTCTAAAGAATTGTAATATTCAATTTCTTGATAAAAGGCAAGACTCGCATCTTTCTATTTATTGCAATTGTTCATACTTTTCTAGGCCCAATTTATATTTCATGTATAGCAAAAAAAAAGGGTCCTTGCTCTCGCAAGGACCCTTTTCTCCATTTTAGAATTTTGCCATCCACAAGCCATGCAGATTGCAGTATTCATAAACAATACCGGAAGGCATTTCACAGAACTCCGCTTTTGGTTCTTCCCCTGGTTTCAAGAAGCGAATCGCTACCCGATCTTCGGTTACCAAGGCAACCCACTCAATGTAATGTTCCGGCAGCATCGGATGTAACGTAGAACCTACGGCAACTTTAATTTTGCCGTCTTCTTTAGTCACAACCGGCACATGTTTTTCTTGTGCCGCATCGGTAGAATTAGCCGAAAGCTCGGTCATCGCTTGCCCGCAACAAGCCAATGGTCCGCCTCCATTTTTAATCAGAGCGACAATATTACCACATGTTTCACAACGATAGAAAACTACTTCACTCATCTTGATTACCTCCTTGAGTATTAATGTGTTCTAAGAGTAATTTCTATTTAAGGTTCTCAATTCCTGCTTGAAATCACAATTTAAGCAAAACTTTTCTCCCTTACAAGCTTATCTTAAAAGCAGCCTGACTAAACAAATTGATTTGAACACTCAATTTATAATTGTTAATTTTCTGTTGTCAAAAAGTTAATTTGGTGTTTTTGTGATACACATATGTATTTTCAGTGTATAATTGAATTAAAGAAGAAAGCAACCTAAGGAGGTGAGCACACCATGAAAAAATGGATTAGCGTGATTTGGGAAAGCTTTAAAAAATATGCCGAAACGTTCGCCATGGTGAGAAAATATGTTGATTAGTCAATATGATTTCGAATAAAGGCTCCCGCGTTAAAGCAATTTAACACGGGAGCCTTTATAGTTATGGTAGAACGTCCTTCACTTGCCTCATTGATTTTATAATACAGCAATCCCTTAACAAAACTCATCTCAAATTAATAACTAGCAAACAATTGCACGCCATAAATGGCGCCATCCTCTTTAGTGTACAGCCCTACGCCGGCATGAGTATACCCTGCATTAAGAATGTTGGCCCGATGCCCGGGACTATTCATCCAAGCCTCCTGCATCGCTTCGAGCGAATGATTATAGGCAATATTTTCACCCGCTAAGCGGTAGGAGATTCCATTCGCTTTCAAGCGATCAAAGGGAGACTTCCCTTGTAAATTGGTATGGTTAAGATAGTTCTGTTTTGCCATATCGGCAGCGTGGTTGCGGGCAACTTGCGTTAGCTTAGCGTCTGCCTTAAGCGACGCCAGGCCATTATTGACTCGGTCTTGATTCAATAATTGAAGCGCTTGCATTTCTTGCTGCGTAATACCGCCGCTTTGTCCTCCCCCATTCTGCGCAGCGCTTTGTTTCTGTTGCCGCGCAGCTCCCCACTCTATCGAAACAGCATCATTCTCATCAATAGCAAACTTGTAAAAATGTACTGACCGCGAATTAGGTCCATCTGGGCATTTATTGCCGTCATAGTACTGAAATTGATTGCTTATCACCGTGCGAGTAATATACGGAGCGTCATTGCCGCCGCATAGCTCCGCATTGCCTGCTTTTGCATACATGTACATATGAGAAGTTTGAACCGCTTTGCTGATCGTAAAATTTTTCGTTGCCCCCACAGGCACATTATACCAGCCGCTGCAAGACCAACGTTTGGCTGAACTATCGAAATACACCAACGCACAATTCATGATACGATCTTGATTATTGGTAACTTCTAATTTAAATGCTTCCAACGGCTGCGGAGCATACGCCATGACCCCCAAAAGCAGTAACATACTAAGCGCCATTTTCCAAACGTCTACTTGTTTTTTCACGCTATCGCTCTCCTTTAATTCTTTCAGATTCTATAGCCACATCTGCTAGCCATACGTTAAACAGGAATTTTTATATACGTATTATTGTAGCCCATCACACTCAAACGGCCAATTCTCTCATCATTTTCCAGTTGTAACGATTCCTCCAAGCCGCTGTCGTCACGGAGACGAATTTTTATATGCCCGTCATGTAATAATGCCATAATATCAATGGTTTTTTGCGGATTCTTTTCTTTCTCCACAATATCCATCAAAACTTGGTGCAGTAGCTTTTGGGCCTCTCCTATAGCCTTTGGTGAAATTTGCTTAGCCGCAAAAAACTCTCCAATCATGTCCGTATAGCCAACCGCCTCTTCTTGAGTCGCATAAATTGAATTGCCCATGACATAATCCGGCTGCACCTCATGTATAAAAACACCATGGTACTTGCCATTAAATTTTTTTCCAATGTATTTAGCCGCTAAAATACTCAAAAATAACAAGACTATCTGCGCTGCAATAGTATGGCTCCAAACTCCAATATTCCCCAATGAATATCCAAGCAAATAAATAAAGAAAATTGCCAAAAGCTCCGTTCCCACACTGATGGCAATAGAAAAAAACTTGCGAGCCGTAGTCTGCATATACGTCATTAAGATGTAGCTCAAAGAACTTAATAGAAATCCTAGTGCATAAATTCGCAAGGCTGGCACTCCCATTTCCATAATGGCCGCATCATGAACTCCGAAAAACGCCAATAAATTACCAGGAAGCAATTCAATAAGAAAAATGCTAACAATAACAAAGCCCATAACCATTTTAGTAATGCGCATAGCCACCTGATGCATTGACCACCAATCTCTTTCGCCAAAGAGAGCGCCAACAATGGGAACCATGGCACTGGTCGCAGCATAGCGAAAAGAAGAAATGAAAATAGAGATAGAAGAGCAGACCGTATTTACAACGATGCCGCTTTTACCAGCAATATCCAGAATCACTATATTAGTGCAAAACGTTGTCACCGCTCCCAGCCCTTGCCCCATCGCCGAAGGAAGGCCTGCAATAATAATATTTCCTAAACGCCGAAAATCTTTCACAGCTAGAGGAACAAAAGAAAGAGTTCTTTTTCTGCGCCAAAACAAATACGGCACTAATAGCAAAAATCCAGCGACAAAGCCCGTTATAGTTCCATATGCCGCCCCTTCAATCCCTAAATGCAAGGGTCCAAGGTATAAAATCTTGCTGACAACGCTCACTATATTTACAAATACCATAACTCCTGCCGCAAGTTTAGGCAGGGCATCTACTTTGACAAAATAAGTCATACTGGTAATGCCAATCATCAGCGGCGCCACTACAAACATAATGCCAATATAACGCAACACCAAGGGCGCCATCTCGGCATTTCCACCGCTTAAAGTCAAAGCAATCAGCTCTCGAGCGCCAAGACCTCCAATCATAATCACAATGCTTACCGCAATAAGGGTAAACATGCTCAACGAAAACAACGTATTGGCTTCCTGCTTATTGCCAGCTCCCTTCGCAGCTGAAACCAACACTTCACCGCCAATTCCCAATAGCATATATACCATATTAAACACCATGGTCAGGGGCAAGGCTAAATTGACCGCCCCCATAGCGACTGGGCCTAGCATCTGTCCTACAATCGCAATATCTAGAAACATACTCGCCGTAATAGACAAAGCAGATAACAAACCTGGAAAGTAAAAGGCGTTAACCCTTGCATTCATTAAGCGTCCTTTATAGTCGTACATAGAACCCCTCCGCTTGGTATAGAATAAGCTTACTAGCTACGCAGTCCTCTCAACTAGAGCATGAACTAGCGCCAAAAGTGCAAAAGCCATTTTTTTACTATTCTAGGCAGCTTAGACAATCCCTTTTCGTTTGCAATAGTTTCAGTCCTTGGTCCTATTTTTTGCTTCAAAAAAGACGCAGAAGTGTCAGAACACCCCTGCGTCAGTATGAACTATAAAAATTGTCGCTATGTGGCAGCATTCATCGCAGCACTTCTTCTCCAATTTCACTTTTTCTTTCGATAATACGAACTGTATTGTCAATTTTCCCAAAGATCTTATTCGATAATTCCTCCGCCTCTTGAAGATGCCTAATCGCAGCGCTTTTGTCTTCCAAACGCACAGCTTCTACAACTTTATCACCAATTTTATGAAATTGATCATGTATTTCATCGATCGAAGCCCACTCCGCTTTCACATCCACATGTTCCATCGTAATGGAATGATAAAAATGACCGAAAGCGCAGCGTTTTGAATCCGTTTGGATAGGATATATTTTCATTTCTTCAACAATGCGCTTGAGATTTTTCACCCAATTTCCATGAGCCTCTTTTGCTTTTTTTAAATTGGCCAACAGGTCTTGATTCGAAATAGAATGAATGCCTCCGTTTAATGCGGCAACCATTTCACGCACAACCTCGCTCAATTCCGTATCAATATGAGAAATCTGTTTAGCGTTTTCTTCGCTCTCCACCGCATCCTTATGAATATCTTGCGTCATGCCATGAAGCTTTTCCGCATCAGAAGCAGATAGCATCATCGCCTGATTGACTTGTTGCGCCGATTCCTTAACGTGAACCATCATCTGCGAGATATCATTAACTTCCAATACAGTATGCTTTAGCATTTCCACATTTCCGTGAATCGTTCCTGAAATGGTATCTAGTTTTTCATTCATTAAGTTAGTCGAGCTTAATGTATTGAGCAAGCTCTCTTTACCGCCCTGAGCCGCCACTTGAATATGGGTTACAAAGCCCCTCATATTTTGTAAATTTTCCTTTGTACTATCTGCTAGTTTGCGAATCTCCGAAGCCACAACAGCAAAGCCTCGCCCCATTTCACCAGCTCTAGCCGCTTCAATTGAGGCATTTAAAGCCAACAAATTCGTTTGTTCCGCAATCGCCGCCACTCCATTCACAATCTCGCTAATGTTTTCCGCCATAGTGGTAAGTTCTTCGATTTGAATGCTCATTTTCTTAGTGTCTTCAACAACATGTTCTTTTAAATCTACCAGTTCTCCAATTTGCGTCATACTTTCATCGTTCTTTTGGATCAACGTATTCGAGGAGTCAGATAACTCCTTCATCTTGAATGAAGTCTGCTCCACCGTTTCATTCACATCATTCATACTCGCGGTTATTTCTTCTACGACCGCTAAATTGGATTCACTGACTAATGCCATTTGTTTGGCAAACTGCGATAGCTCATAAGCAGAATGAGTCATTCGGACATCAAATTCGCTTAGCGAAGAAACTGTCGATAGCATGCGCTTACATGAGCTAGACATCTTCTCTTCACTGTTTAGCAATTTTTCAAACTGAGTTAACATTCTCTTATGTATTGGATACTCAACTTTTAAGGTCCCAAAGGCATGGGGCTTTCCTTGTAAGCGTTCCTCAACGTTTTGCAAAATACAAACTGCTTCATCACAGGGAGTCTTTTTTTTAAAAAAATTGATCACTTTTATCACCATCCTACTTTCGAGATCTATGCACATTAAAAACACACCTAAAAATTAACAATTAATTAACAATGATAGTTTTTATCACTAGACTATATAATAATACAACTTTTTCTAAAACACAATAAAAGCCTGCATGTACTCATACAAAATAAGTACCTACAGGCTAACACCATAATTATTTTCACTCTCAACTTTTACAGCGTTTCATATAATACAAACGTATTCTTCCCCTTTTTCTTCGCTGCATAAAGAGCTGCATCCGCTTTTACATACACTTCATCAAAAACAGTTCCGTCATCTGGAACTATACAAATCCCTATGCTTATCGCCGCACTGGCGTTCCCGCTGATGCCTTTAAGCAAGTTATGCATATGTTTGCAAGTTTCTTCCGCTTTGCGCAAAACAATCGACCGATTCTCGACATTTTTCGCAAGCACTAAAAACTCATCGCCTCCAATTCGCCCCACAATATCGGAAGCTCTAAAGGAACGATTCAATTTCTCAGCTACCCTGGACAGCACAGCATCACCAAAAGCATGGCCGAAGTGATCATTAATAAACTTGAAATTATCAATATCAATGAGATAAACTGCATGCATTCCCTGGCCGCCTGTAGAGATCAAAAACTCATCAATGAGTTCCTTCGTAACGATTTTATTATACAAATTAGTCAAAGAATCCCGCTGCGCCTTTTGAAGAATCGCAAGTTCTTTTTCTTTTTTTTGCTGAATGTTCTTCACATGAGAAATAATCCGTATCGTTCCGGTATCAAAAGAGCGATAAATACAAACAGCGGTCTGCACCCACGCATAGGAAATTCCATCGGAGCGCTCAATAAATTCATACTCAAAACTGTTCTGCCCGGAATGGTACAACTTCAGTATAGATTCCCGCGAAAATCTATTTTTGTATTCCTCGCGAAATTCCTCTCTCACTAATTTTGAAACTACCGCTTCAATTATTTCTTCATAGTTATCGGAATTATTTAAGCCAAGTAAATCCGAAAGCTTACGGGCGTTTTCTCCTAAAACCCGATTTTCGCTAATATCTGCTTCCAACACATTGTTGAATAACCCAAAACTTATTTCTCGCAACATCTTTTCTTGAGCAATTTGTTTTTTTTGCACTTCTTGTTTTCGAAAAGCCTGATATTGCAAGAAAAACACATACCAAAAAAGTCCGCCCGCCAAAATTGCGGTCGAATCTGTTAACGCCAACAATAACGGTCCCCCGACCGCCGCCCCCAAAGCAGCCAGCAACATTTTTCCGCTCACGCTGCTTTTTAAGAAATCCATTCTCGCTCTCCTTCCCCAACTCTTAAAATGAAATATAATTACGCGCAAGAAAAGGAGCAACATTGCTATTCCTATGCTTCTATCTTATCAGCAAACAACAGGAGACGTCGACATAGGTTTGTATCGCTTCCTATGTCGACGTCGTTCTATTTTCATTGAAAACTATTATTCTCAGGCAGTTATACTTTAAACTTTCCTATTAGCGATTGCAAGGATTCTGCCATTTTCGCCAAATTTTGACTAGACGAAGCAATTTGTTCCATAGAAGCAGCTTGCTCTTCTGATGCCGCCGATACGGTCTGCGTCTCCGCAGCCGCTCCGCGACTCAAGTTTTCTACGATTTGAACCGAAGCCACAATTTGCTGGCTGCCTATAGCCGCTTCATGAATGGCTTTGGAAATAACCGCCACTTGTTTTGTTACATTTTCGACCATCTCGCCAATTTCTCTAAAATTCCCGCCAGCCACATTAACCAACTCAACCCCTTGATCGACAACTCGTATTGCCGAATCAATCGTGCCAACCACATTTCCAATGCTTGCGTTATTCTTGATAATCAGCTCCGTAATTTTACTGGCGGCTGCTTCACTTTGCTCTGCAAGTTTTCTAACTTCTTCCGCTACCACGGCAAAGCCTCTTCCCGCTTCTCCAGCTCGCGCAGCTTCGATCGCCGCATTTAGAGCGAGAAGGTTCGTCTGCCCGGCGATATTAGAAATCAAATCTACAATTTCACCGATTTGCTGCGACCCTTCCTTCAATTCTTCCGCGGCTTTTTGCGCTTCTTTCGCCTCGCGGCCTACAGAAGACATTTGCAATACCGCCTTATCAACTGAAGTTCCCCCCTGAGTGGTAGTGGAGGACGTTTTCTCGGCAAGCACTGTCATCTCATTAGCCGTCGCAGCCACTTCTTCCAACGTCGCTGAAATCTCTTCCACCACCGCGGAGGTTTCATTCACTGCATTCACTTGTTCTTCCGCCCCGGAGGCAACGGTTTGAATCGAGTGAGCTACATTGGATACCGCTTCTGCTGATTGCTGAGCGCTGGCAGTTAATTCCTCGCTTGACGCGGCCAGATGCTCGGAAGACTGAGCAATATTTTTCAACACATGCTGCATATTTTTCGTCATTTCTTCAAAAGCTCTGCCCATTAGGCCAAACTCATCACTGCGTTTTAGCACCACTTCTGAAACATCTTTAGAAAAATCTCCTTCGCTCATCAGGCGCAAATGTTCTGTTGCTTCTGTTAAGGGTTTTGTTATCATTTTAGTAATCGTAAAAGTAGTAGCTCCTGCAATCACTAGCGCGATGATAAAACTAATCCATGTTGTTTTTTTTGCGCTCTCAATGTCATTCTGAGACTCTTCAAACGAGGTATTAATCTGTTTATTGCGAAATTCAATGTATTCTTGGAGTTTTTGACGGGAAGCAACTGCTGCCGGCGCCAGCTCCGCCGCCATCACTTGCTGCACTTCTTCAACTTTCCCCTCTTTGCGCAAAGGCACTATTTTAGAAAATACAATGGCAGAGTAAGCTTCCTCCAGACTTCGTGCTTCTCTCGTAAATTGTTTGCCCTTTTCGGTAATTGACTTTGCTTCCAGCTCATCCAAAAGCGCTTTGTTCTGATCTACCAGTTTATTATAATCGCCCATAAACGACTGATTCCCGGTAATTACATAGCCCCGAGCCGCCGCTACCTTTAAACCGTTATTAATAGTAACTTGATAGGTCTTTTCTAATAAGACCAGGTTTACGTCCTGCAATGCATCACTAACATTAGCAATTCGATTTAACAAGAAACTACCTAAAATACCGGATATGGCCATTAAGAGAATTACAACTAAAAAACCGCCTGTAATTTTTGCACCAATCTTCATTTTCATTCCTCCTCGAAAAATTTGTATGTACGTTGATGCACAAGCAGATTTTAAATTGTGTTAATTTTCACTTTCTTTATTCTTCTTTTTCTATATTTTTCCTGCTAGCGAATTAGTATACATTAGCTTTTTCTAAAACAAACCAGCGAATCAAAACAGCTCGCCAACACCTGCCACATGCAAGCATTAACGAGCTGCCGCTTATACAATCCATTGTTAGCTTTCCGTCCAACACCAACAGCAATTCCTATCTAGCGAGAACACCGCTTCCGTTGTTCCACCTCTTTATCAAAAATGAACTTTACGATTCGCTCCGTCATTTTTTTATCCATTTCACAAAACTTAATTGACGCAAAGTGTTTTTGCTCTTCTGTTTTAGGATATTCAATCCGCACAAATTCTCCTTTTAGATCTAATACTTCTTCCTCCGTCAAAAACAAATGGACCAGTACGTTAGAACCTTCTGGAGGCACTGAGGGCATAATCGCTTGCAACCCGCCTGCACTAAGGTCTTTCGTATAGGTTCGCATGACTTGCCACTGCATCCTTACATCCATATACTCTAGGACTACTTCCAAAATAGTTTTCGCCCTAACATATTTACGCTGCTGGCTTCGTTGCATACAACAAGGCCATGCCAGCTCCCATAATTTCATTTCTTGCTGATGGTATTTGACGACTTTTGTTTCAAAAAAATAAGCGCATTGTTCGGTCGTAATTCTCGCTTTTAAATACTCTCCAATACAAGCATGCATTTCTTCTTTTTCGCGTTGCGGTACGCCAATAAACAAGGAGTCGTTTTCAATAGATTTAATAAAACTTGAGAAAATCACGATCTCTTTCGTTTCCACATTTTCGCATACTACATCAATCTTTTCTAAGGCGCGAAAAAGACCTTTTTGCATAAACATCCTCCAGTTTGATTATGAATTTGGCAGTTCAGCGCCATTGCTCTTAACGATTCGCCTGGTTTTATGTTCTTTCGGCAACAACGAATAATTTCCTGCATAGAAAAAGCGCCAAGACTTCGGTCTTAGCGCTCCGCTCCCCTTGAGCTACGACAACTTTAAATCGTTTTACCTGTATCGTCTTTCTTTACTCGATAAATCCACGTTCCCGCATGCGGTTCATATCGGTAAAGTAGGCCATACCGGTCAGCATCTTCCGATAGCCCAATTTTTGATAAAAAGCTTCTTTGCCGGGACTTGCATAAAGTATAACATTGATATCGCCTAGCTTTTTATGGAGCTCATCCATAACTAGCTTTCCTAGCTTCTTCCCTTGGTATTCAGGCAAAACGGCGATATCATATACCGCAGCCTGATAAACACCATCAGAAATCATCCGGCCACATGCTATAATCACCCCGTCATGAAAAACAAAGACCACTCGATAGCTGTTTTCAAAAGCTTTTTTCGTTACTTCAACAGGATGGACAGCTAAGCCAGCTTCTTTAATAAGCTCGCACACAGCAAGCCAATCCATCCCTTCGCAATCCGTTTTCACTTGATAGTGCATGGTAGTTCCTCCTTGGTTGCTCAAGGCTTAAATAAGCCATGCCGTTCCACTTTGCATACGCGAGTAGCAAAGCTATCATACCACACATCCGCTCCCAGCTTTTGGGCTTTTTGATGCTGTTCGTTATTTTTCCAAGCAGCAATCGCTTCAAGGGACGTCCAATAGGATACAGTAATTCCTACGCCATTCGCCTCGCGAACGCTTTCCGCCCCTAGAAATCCTTGCTGCTCTGCTCCTAATGCCGCAATATGTTCCGCCATGTTCGCATAGCCTTTATCTTCAGGACCTTTTACAGAAGTAAAAATAACGGCATAGTACGGCGGCTGCGGTGTTTTAGCAATGCTATCCATATAAGCTCTCCTTTCCTAAGTATCACAAACATATATTCGCCTTAAAACCTGCGCTTCCTCTTTACACCTACGTCCATACTACATTTCTTTCTATAAAAAAGGTGCGCCGATATCGCATCGGCGCACCTTTCAAATTTTTATGCAATACCCATTACAGACAATAAGAACCTCATTAACAGCATAGAAAGCATGGCGTCAATAACCGGAATCGCAATCATCAAGGCGTGATGCCGGGCGTTTGTCCCGGCTGTAACTACACAACGAACGAAATGGCCCATAAGCGTCCCCATGGTAATCGTGGCTGGAAAGAGAATGGTTGCTTGCGCAGCGGTAATCACGCCGTCTGCATACAGAGTCGCCGCAGTGGCCGCTCCGGCCGCTTTTGCAAAAAAAGCAGACACGAGAGCGATAACAGCTTCTCCCGGCAGCCCGAACAACGCCATAACTGGTGAAATAGCTTGCCCAATAACGGCCATCAAGCCAGTCATTTTCAAAAACAGAATAATAACATAGGCTAAGATCATGGCAGGCAAGATCCGCTCTACCCCTAAATAGAATCCATTCTTCGCTCCAAAAATAAATTCTTCCAACATCGTTCTCTTAGTAGCGCCTATTGTATTGTCCATCATTGCAGTCCCCTTTCCTTATCAAGCAGACTTAACCTGTACCGATTCAGAAACAACTTCTTTTTCCTCTTGCCACTTCAAGTAAAACCGCACTACATTGGCGCCTACAATTTTCACGAAAATCTCCACAGCCAGGATAAGGCCAATGGGCAGCACTGCAATAGAAAGAAGCGGCGCTCCGCAATCGAAGGTGTTGGTTATAACACCGGAAGCGGCATATTGATAAGCCACAAAAATGCTGCGTTCCTTATCGGTCAATTGCCCTTCTTCGTATAATTGCTTCGTCATAGCCGCGCCGACATCCGTACTGGTCATGCTGCTGACAATAGCAAGGCCTGTAACTCCAGGCAATCCCATGAGCGGGCGAAGAACCGGGCGTATCAATTTTTCCGCCGCTAAAAGAGCGCCTTGCGATTCTACAACGCGGATCATGCCAAGAGCGAACATTACCGTTGGGATCAGCGTCAAGCCGAACATAAAGCCGTCTCGCGCCCCTGTACCGCCTTTGCCAACAAAACTATCCGCCGCGCCAATCTTGCCAAAGCCTCCAATCAGGTTTTGAAAATCCATGGCCCCCAATACGGGATGACTGGCAACAATTCCAGAGAACGAAATTACAATAAAGACAAACGACAACCACCCGCGCCAAGTCAGCTTATGTTCAAAATCCGTCATCATAATTCCCCCTATTTTTTTTGTTATTTATGCCAGCGCAAGCAATACGGCGCATAGCAATTTGGTGCGACTAAATAAAGTCTCTACAATAGCAAATTCTTCAATCGTATGATTGCGTCCCCCCTGCACTCCCATCGCGCAAAGCGTAGGAATTCCAAGGTCAGTGAAATATGCCGAGTCGGATACTCCGCCGACTTCCTTAGGATATAAGGTTCCAAAACCTTCCTGTTCACTGATTTTCTTCACAAACGCAAAGAGCTCCATCGATGCATCCAGTTTCTTCATCGCTTTCGCTTCAATCAGCGGAGTTAGCTTTGTAGAAGTTCCCTCCACATAGGTTTTCTTAACCACTTCCTCAATCGATTGCTTTATTTGAGGCAGCGTATCCGGATTCTCGCAACGCAGATCACACACAATCTTTGCATACGCCGGAGTTGCGTTAGGAACCGTTCCCCCTTCAATCCAGCCAACATTAAAGGTATTTCCTTGTTGCCAATCGGTTAGCGCTTCTATGTCGAGAACCTTATAGGCAATCTCCTTGATCGCACTACGCCCATTTTCCGGGTCATTTCCAACATGCGCTCCTTTTCCGAAAACCTCTACCATAAATTGATACAGGCCTTTGCGTTTTACAACAATGCCCCCATCGACAAAACCCGTCTCAAAATTAAAGGCTGCTTTTGCGCCAACCGCTTCCCTTTGTATAGCTGAAATGGCTGAACTTTTTTGATGCCCCACCTCTTCATCGCCAACAAGGATTACTTTTATCGGATATTTTTCATAGTCGATTTTTTGCAAAGCCAATACTGCGTATAAAAGGATGACAATGCCGCCTTTCATATCCAAGACGCCTGGACCAAAGGCTTTGCCGTCTTCAATTCGGAATGGCCGTTCTTCTGGAGTTCCTTTTTTAAAGATCGTATCCATATGCCCTGTTAAAACAACAAAAGGCTGTGTCATATCTCCGAATTCGCCGATAAGCACGTCTGGCGCATCATCCATGCTAATGCCCCTGGTTCTGCCGCCAATCTTTTCTATAAATGAGGCAATGCGTCTACCTATTGCATCGGTTTCGGTTTTGCAAAAAAGTCCGCTTTCCATAGTAACAAGCTCTTCCCACAGGTGAATCATCTCTTCTTTGCACTCGTCAACGACCTGGTACGCTGCTTTGTTTTCTTTCATATAATGTTTTCCCCCTATGAATTTCTTAGGCAAACAAGCCATAAAAAAACTGCCTTCTCTCTTCTTTGCAGAAGAGGAAAGCAGCGCTGCCGGTGTTTTATGGAATTAGAAAGCGGAGTTCTTTCTTGGATTTAGAGTAAATCATTCCCCTGTCACTGTCAATTCATTTCTGCGAAATTTACGATTGTATCCTGTATACTTTCGAAACATTGTTTGCAAGTTTTGAAATAGGTGCTATATTTAATTCCATGAAGAACACATCAAAAAGCTTAACCAAAACCAAGAGAATCACCATCCCGGAAAGCATTAGCAACCATTTGCGCAAACAAATCCTGATCGGCGAAATTCACGCTGGCGAACCTTTGCGTCAAGAATTACTTGCGCAACAGTTTGGCGTGAGCATCAGCGCTTTGCGTGAAGCTTTAAAAATTTTGGAAGGAGAAAAACTGGTTCGATTCCTGCCGAATCATGGAGCGGAAGTCATTCGCCTGACCGCGGAAGAAGCCCTTGAAATCTATGAGATTCGTATGATGCTGGAAACCGGTATCCTCGCACTTTCCATTCCCAAACTGAAAGAAGATGACTTTCTGCGAGCGGAAAAAATTCTGGAAGAAGAAGCGTCTTGCCACGACCCGGCTCGTTACAACGAGCTCAATTCCCTCTTTCATGAATATCTTTATGAACCGGCTGGCAACCTGCGCCTTTTGGATATGATTCATCTGCTGCATAACAACGTCGCACGGTATCTGGTTTTCTACCTCGACAAAATGGATTTTAAGGACTTTTCTCACGCAGAGCATACCGCTCTTCTTGCCGCCTGCCGCGAAAGGGACGTTCGCAAGGCCAAGCAAGTTCTAAAAAAGCATATGACTAAGGCTTGCAACCTGTTAGTAGAGTATCTAAAGCAACACGAATAATACAAAGGTCTAAAGGAGGAGCTTCTCATGACAACACCTCGCATCGCTGAAATAAAAAAGCAGTACATTGAAACAACGCCTTCGATTAGCATCGAGCGAGCTCGTATTTTTACAGATTCTCACAAAGAAACGGAAGGAGAAACCGTTATCTTGCGCCGCGCCAAAGCATTTCGAGCGGTCTGTAACGCTATTGATCCTGTTATCTTTGAGGGAGAACTCCTCGTCGGCAGCATCGGCGAATTTCGCCGCAGCGGCATTATTTGCCCGGAATATTCCTGGCAATGGGTCGAACAGGAAATGGATACCTTTGCCGAACGCACCCAAGACGCTTATACGATCTCACCGGAAGCCAAAAAGTCTCTGCGAGATGAAATCTTTCCCTATTGGAAAGGAAAGTCGCTGGAAGAAACCTTTTTAGCCCGTCTTGACGAAGATACTGCCCGCGTACTCGTCGATACAGGCATTGTCGACAACGATTCCAAATGGCGCAGCGCCGTCGGCGAGGTAACTGCGGATTATCAGGATCTTGTTTTCCAAAAAGGTTTCGGAGGCTTTCGTGACGAAGCGATTGCCGCTCTACGCAAGCTCTCTCCTACTAATACAGATGAACTGGAACAAATGGATTTTTACCGCAGCGCCATTATTGTATCTGAAGGAATCATCACGCTCGCTAACCGATATGCGGAAAAAGCCGACACATTAGCGGCGGCAACCGCCGATCCCTCTCGCCGCCTTGAGCTAGAGGAAATCGCTTCCATTTGCCGCCGTGTACCTGAAAATCCGCCGCAAACCTTCAAAGAAGCCATCCAGTGCGTATGGTTTACGCAATTGGGCTCTATCCTTTCTGAGAATTCACTGGCTTTAAATCTGGGACGATTCGATCAATATATGTACCCTTTCTATGAAAAAGATATAAACGCCGGTCTCCTCACCCGGGAAGAAGCGCTGGAGCGTATCGAATGCCTTTGGCTCAAATTATCCGAGTGGGTTTGGGCTATTTCCAGCAATACGGCTCAATTTTTTGCTGGCTACAATTCTTTTCAAAACCTCACCGTGGGCGGACGTAAGCGTGACGGCAGCGACGCTACCAACGAAATATCTTATCTTTGCCTGGAAGCGACGGAACGAGTCAAAACGCATCAACCCGGACTTAGCGTTCGCATTCACCCCAATTGTCCTCCCGAATTTTTGCAGGCCGTTTGCAAGCTGGTTCGCTGCGGGACAGGATTCCCCGCTATCCACAATGATCGCGTCGGCTCGGAAATGCTTTTAGCTGCGGGCCTCTCCCCTGAGGACGCCCGTGACTGGAGCAATTGCGGCTGCGTTGTTCCCCATTTTCGCAAAGTCGGAGAATGGACGTCCGCCGTCAATATTAATTTGGCAGCCGCTATGGAATATACGCTCAGCGGCGGAATCAGCCGCATAAACGGCAAACAAATGGGCTTGGCGACAAACCTCGCAGACAGTACCAATTTCGAAGAATTCAAGTCGCTATTCTTTCGCCAAGCGGCTCATTTGATAAAAATCGGCATCATCGGCTCGCTTACCGCACAGAAAGTACATGCTGAAATTGTGCCACGGCCTTACCTTTCTCTCTTAGTGGACGGCTGCATGGAAAAAGGCCGGGATCTCAGCCGGGGTGGCGCCAAATACTGCCTAGGCCCTGTGCTCACAGGCATCGGCCTTGCAGACAGCGCCAATGCTCTAGCGGCCATTCGCAAGCTTGTTTTTGAAGACCAAGCGTACAAATTGCAAGATTTTGCTGCAGCTCTGGAACAGGACTGGGACGGATTTGAAGAACTCCGGCAGGCCGCCTTGCAATGTCCCAAATACGGCAATGACCTGGATGAAGTTGACGCTCTCGCCACAGGAATTTCCGATTTCTATCATAAGGAAATCACGCAATACACCGATATTTTCGGAGCGAAGTTCAACTCAGCCTTTATGGGTATTTCCAACTACATCCCTGCCGGCTCAGTAGTCGGCGCAACGCCGGAAGGACGCAAAGCAGGCACGCCCCTTACCGAAGGCGTCTCGCCGCATGCAGGCACCGATATAACCAGCCCCACCGCCGCCATGCGCTCTGCAGCAAAAATCAACCATGACATTCACAGCGGCGGAACACTCGTCAATGTGAAACTCTCGCCAACTCTGTTAGAGACGAATCGTGGCCTCAATAACCTGGCCTCCTTAATTCGCGCTTATTTTTCACTGGGAGCTTTTCATATTCAATTCAATGTCATTTCTCCAGAGATTCTACGCAGCGCTCAAGAGCACCCGGAAAATTATCGAGACTTGCTTGTCCGTGTTGCCGGCTACAGCACACAATTCGTAAATCTTTCTCGCAAAGCGCAAGACGCCATCATTGAGCGAACCACTTATGAAAGCATGTAACGTCTTTCAAATCCAACGCTTATCGGTCAACGATGGTGACGGCATCCGCAGCACCGTGTTTTTTAAAGGATGCCCGCTTCGTTGCCGCTGGTGCGCAAATCCAGAATCCTGGTCCCCTCATCCAGAATTGATGTTTCTAGCCCACAAATGCACCCACTGCCAACAGTGTGTTTCTCACTGCCCCGCTGGTGCGATTTTTCTGGAAGATAATCAGGTTCGTTTTGCGTCTTCAACCTGCAAGCAATGCTTTACCTGCGTGTCCGTCTGCCTCAATAAAGCACGCCAGAAAATGGGCGAGAGTCAGAGTATTGACGTTCTAATGCAGCAACTAAAAAAAGACTTTCTTTTTTATCTGGAATCCGGGGGCGGCGTCACTTTTTCCGGGGGAGAACCATTCTATCAAGAAGAAGCTTTGCGCGCATTAGTAAACCAATGCCAAAACCTCGGCATAGCTACAGCCGTCGAAAGCTGCGCTCAATTCAACTTCACTAACTGCAAAGATATTATTGAAAAACTAGATCATATCTTTTTTGATCTCAAAGTAATGGATCCTACCAAGCACCGCTACTTCACCGGAATAGACAATACAACCATCCTGCAAAACATCAAAGCGGCCTCCTATTTCAATGACAATATCGTCATTCGCATGCCTGCAATCCGCGAAGTCAATATTGACGATGAAAACCTCGAACAACTAAGCCGCTTTTTGCTTCAGCAAACGCGAGTCCGAAAAATTGAACTCCTCCCCTATCACACACTGGGAAAAGAAAAAATGGAAGCTCTTGGCCTTCCATTTACGAGCTTTACAGCGCCCACAGCTGACGAATTACAGGGGATAAAAGAAAAACTCGCTTGCAAGGGATTAGAGGTTGTCAGTTATTCTTAAAAACAGCTCCAGGGAACTTTCTTTAGAAAAAGAAGTCCCTGGAGCTGTTTTCATTACATGCAATTGGAAGTAGTGAGTCTCACGAGACCATCAAGCAGGAAACTGAAGGCGCTATCACAATTCGTTAAAGATTACAGTTTAAACTGAACCACCAAACTTCCCATCTTGCCTGCAATCTGTTCCAACGATACGGAGGAAGATTGAATCGACTTCATTTTCTCGCTTACTCCTGCCGTGTTCAACGATATCCCTTGCGCTTGTGACGAATTCTCCAAGATCACTTCAGCGACCGATTCAATGACTTGAGATATCTCTTTTACTTCATGAGACACTTGCTGCAATTGAGCGCTAATATTTTCCGTCGTATCAAAAAAAGCTTTTGCATCTTCCTTATATTGTTCTCCTACTTTAACAAAGGAGTTATAATCTTCATTTACGGTTCCATTGATAAACCCTAGTATCTCTTGGCTGCTTTCCACCAATTTTGATATCGTATTTTGGACAGCTTGCGTCATTGACTGAATCTCTCCTACCGCCGTCGCAGACGCTTCCGCCAGCTTTCGAACCTCCTCCGCGACAACGCCAAATCCTTTGCCGCTTTCTCCAGCTCTCGCCGCTTCAATCGCTGCATTCAGAGCCAACAAATTAGTTTGCTTCGAAATAGTTGCAATTACTTCCACCATAGAGGATATTTCTTCAACAATTTTGGACTCATCAATAGAGCGAAGCATACTTTTATTCATTTCATCGTATAACGAAACTGCCCTTGTTCTGGAAGCGTGCGCATTTCCCTCTAGTGTTTCTGCACGCTCTTTGATATTTTCCGCAACACTTCGTCCCTCTTCGGAAAAAAGAGCCATCTTTTCAATATTAGCTTCCACATTTCCAGCAGAAGCGTTTAATTCTTCCGTAGAAGCCGAAAGCATTTCTATCCCTCGTGACACTTGCGACGTAGCATCTGCTACATCATCAGCCAACAATGCTGATTGCTCGGAACTAACTGACAACTCTTTAGAAGCAATAATCAACCCTTCTGACTGTGCGGATATTCTTTGCAAAATATCTCTCATGTGAGCAAGCATTCGATTAATCCCTTTGGAGATACTACTCAATTCATCTTGCGAATGCAGTTCAATATGTACCGACAGATCTCCATTTTGAATTTTTTCTAGATTCTCTCCAATTATAGAAACAGCATTAGTAATGGATAAAACTAATGCAATACATACATACGCTAAGACAGGCAGTGAAACAAGAATAGCAATAATGACTATATTCGCCTGCTGCTCGTATTGCAGTACACGCGCATTACATAAATTCCACAAAGCTCCTCCTATGGAGGCAAACAACTGATCATTCGCGGAAATGGCTTGATCAATGTCTGGAAAATCCAATTGAACATAGCCTTTTTCTTTTTCAAGCTCTTCATCAAGCTTCTTTAAAAATTTGCTTTGGATTTTCGTGAAATCTTTTATTGGAACCCCAATGTCTTTCAGTATACTTTGACCTTTCACCTCATTAAATTCGCTTCCTGTTTGCATATCGGTGTTAACAGTGTCAACCAAAATTGCTAACTGGGAGCTCAAGGCAATTAGTTTTTTCCGCTCACTGTATGATAATCCTTCCGGCGGCTGAGCTGCTACAACTTCTCTAATTTTGTATAGAGATTCCGCAATAGCAAGGCTGCGAAACATCACTACATCCATACAATAATACGAATCCAAGTCCGGATCTAGGGTTAAATTGGAGTTATCAGAGATATTGGTATGCAACGTTGTAAGCGCCGCTGACAAATTTTCATATGAATTCGTATTTCCTTTTTCGACTTTATGCCATAACGCTTCACATTCTTCGATATTCTTTGATACTTGTTTATTTTCTTGAGAAGAATCTAAAACATGTTCATACGTTTGGTCTAACTTTTTCAGCTCGATCAAATCCGCTTCTACAAGGTTAGCCGCACCTTCTTTTTGCAAAAACCAATACTCTTGAATATGCCTAGTTAATCGTTGAGATAATTGAGCATACTCAACCCCATATACTTCTTTTTGTGAAAAATCTTTGCTTGCATAATTCCCCGAAAAAAACTGAAAGAGCGCGACGCTCAGTAACACTACTAAAATTAAGCTCACCATCAAAAACTTAGCCATTAAGCGGAATCGACTCATAATAAAAATTCCTGGTTGAAAAATCCGCCTTACCTTCATCACCATTTTCACCTTCCTTTGAAAAATTCGCCAGTCAGTACCATTTGCAAAATAAAAACAGGTATTTGAAAAAGAATTCCTCTTTCAAACACCTGTCGACATTGACATTCAACATTTCTATTCACTTTTTCTCAAATCCATTTTGAAGAGTATATACTGATACTCTTTAGGATAAAATGCAAATTAAAAACGCCGGTTACTTTAACCGGCGTCGCATTAGTAAGCATTCAAACCGGCAACCTGGCAATCATAGACATTCCGTCCTTAGACCCACGGCTTTGCGTCCTTGCTTTTCAGCAAGTTTGCCTTTTACATCCAATGTTTTTATTCATTTTTTACAGTCTAATCCATTTTTAAACAACAGTCAAACAACGCTTTGCATATTCATACTAATTTATACACTATTTTGCTATTTATGTTCAAAAACATGACTTTAGTCCAAAGCTATACTCTCGAAAAATAGAACAAGAGCATTTCTTTATCAATTCTATTGTTCCCCAAAACAAGAACCCGCTAATACCTAACAAACGCAGATATTAGCGGGTTTTATAATTTGGACAAAATCCGGATTTGATTGATGGAGGGGAACCCTACAGAATCACATGTACAAATTCAATTGAATCATACCGCCATAAATCAAAGTAGGAACCATTAGGGCTTCACTCGCCATTGACTTTCTCAGGACAAGCTTCACAATCCGGTTTTGCAAATTTACCGAACTGTTTCAGAACAACACTGACCTATTCATTGCGCAACTGTTTTGCTATATCTAAGGCAAAATAAGTGAGTATACCATCACAACCCGCACGTTTAAAAGCAAGCAAACTCTCTCCAATAACAATCTTGGGATCAAGCCACTCATTTCGAATAGCAGACATTAACATCGCATATTCCCCACTAACTTGATAGGCAAATGTAGGCACAGCAAATCGAGACTTCACTCGTTGAATGATATCCAAATAAGGAAGACCCGGTTTAACCATCACCATATCAGCGCCTTCCTCTAAATCCATGGCAACTTCTCGCAACGCCTCCTCTGCATTAGCCGAGTCCATCTGGTAAGTCTTCTTGTTATTTTTAAGAGACTTCCCTGAACCCAATGCTTCACGAAAGGGGCCATAAAATCCAGATGCATATTTTGCAGCGTATGACATAATTCTTGTATGAATCATTTCTTCTTCATCTAATGCGCTTCTAATCGCCGCAACACGCCCATCCATCATATCCGATGGAGCAATAATGTCTATACCGGCTTTCGCAAGTAAAAGCGCTTGTTGAGCTAATATATTTACACTTCTATCGTTATCCACATAGCCATTACACAAAATACCATCGTGCCCATGATCTGTATATGGATCAAGTGCAACATCCCCGATTAAACCAATCTCAGGGAAAGCACGCTTAAGTTTCTTCGCGGCTTGGCAAATTATATTATCGGGATTTATTGCCTCACTGCCCATTGCATCTTTTTTATCACCAGGCACAACTGGAAATAGCGCAATTGCCGGAATACCAAGCTCAACCGCCGGCCCCACGTGTTCCACTAACCGATCCAAGCCTACACGAAATTGTCCTGGCATTGATTTAATTTCTTCAGGCTCTCCTACCTCTTCGCGTATGAATATAGGCCAAATCAAATCATCAACCGATAATCGATTTTCAGCAACTAAACGACGATTCCATTCATCACTGCGATTTCTTCGCATACGTACTGTTGGGAACTTTCCTGTAAACATCTCTCCATACCTCCTCAGCAACGACCTTACTATATTTTAGGTCATGAGCTTATCATTTTAACGCAACACTAATTAGTATAACATAAGGATTGTTCTAGGCTAAACGACACCAGCGACACAGGGACGTTCCTTTTTTGATAACATTAACGCGCGTGTTACCCTGTGTCGCTCAATTTGTCATAAACGAGTCAAGTGACTGTTCTCCAACTCATTATTTTACTTTCCAAACTATACTATATTTTTTATTATTCTTTCCGAATCCAACAATACCCTTGTATATATCAACCATTTCTGCTATTTTGGGTAAAATCATCTTACTTGGTAGAGCCATCCGAATCCCAGCAAAAATTACACAGCAAAAAAACCCGCGAAATTCGCGGGTTTCATTAGTTCCGGATTTAAATGGTGGAGGCGAGGGGAGTCGAACCCCTGTCCAGAAGTATCGCCATACAGGTGTCTCCGAGCGCAGTCGTTAATTTAGGTTTCGCCCTTTTGCCGCCCAACGACAGGCTGCGCCAGCGCTATCTCGATAAAGTTTCCCTGTGGGTCCTCCGAGAATTGGACTTCAGGTATCCCGCATTGTGACGAGACAGCTTCCCCGCGGGAGGGAGAAACTGGCCCGTTAGCATTAAGCTGCTAAAGCGTATTCTTCGTTGGCAATTAAAATTGTCCCACCGTCTTACGGGCAGATGGAACCCCGGCTCGCTACCTATACCACAACCACCCCTGTCGAAACCAGTACGCCCCCTGATTTCAACGAAGTTATTATGACTTTACAAATAATTATAGCACGCATGTTCCTCAAACACAATGCATTTGCCGCTCTCTTGCATTTAGAACGGTCTTTTCCTCGCCCTGCCCGCTTTGCCCTGCTTTTTTTCATACATAAGCGCATCGCTATGTTCGACCATTTCGCGTACGCTGCGATATCCTTCATCAAGCGTGGTAAGTCCATAACTAAAGTGGATGGCATACGGGAGCTGACATTCCTTAATGCGCGATTCAATGCGTTCTTTCAAATTCGCTACATATTGCTGCAATACTTCCTGCCGTTCTTCCTCAAGTAAGACCAGGAACTCATCGCCGCCCAACCGTACAGCCAAGCCTTTACCCGCAAACGTAGCCGACAATTCTCGCGCAAAAAGTTGCAGTGCATGATCGCCTTCATGGTGTCCAAAAGAATCGTTAATGCGTTTAAAATCATCCAGATCAATGTTGATTGCCGCCAGGCTTCTGCCGGTTCGCCGACGAAAGGAAGCCAGATATTCTTCATAGGCCATACGATTAGCTAAGCCGGTCAATGGATCTCGTTTCGCTTGATTATGAACAATATAGACATAATTAATGACTAGCGCAATCGTCACGCCGGACCAAATAAAATGCGACAATTGAAATAGAGAAAAAAGCAAGGGAATGCCTGAAAGCAGGCCTAATACCACCACTTCTTCTCGCGTCACTTTCCAGCGACCTACATAAATCACGAGAAGATTTACAAAATAATAAAATCCAGTCGTCAAATAAGAAAAAGACGCTAACAGATTGCTTCGGACTTCTCCATAAGCCACGTCCGTCCCCGCCGGGGACAGGAAGTAACTAACCGTCGCAATCACTAAATTTAGCAACAAAGGCAAACTCAATCTTGACCACTTTCGGTTTTGAGACGAATCATAGCGAAAAACACGTTGTTGCGAATACAGCGAAATACAAAAAGGAAGTAATGGCGCCAAGGCAAAGCCCAGTACTTCTATAATTTTTTGAAGGCCGCCAACTCGTTGATATTCTGGAGCTGCGAAAAAGACACTGAACGTTTCCAAAACCAGAATCAACAAGGTCAACAATAATAACACCAGGAAGAGCGGGTTTCCTCTCTCGCGTCGCTCCAGCTTCAGGCAGGCATGAATCGCAATGCTTACCAATAGCAGCGTCAAGTAAATATTCATTTGTACGGCAAACACCGAATTGATAAGCTCACCTTCTTCCCGCGGCTTTCCGCCTCCACTCATACGCAAGACAGTTTTTGATTATTTTGTATATTATACCAAATAATAACTGACCCGCGTAACCCGTTCACGGAAAATACCTGTAGGACCTTGGTTGCAATTCTGAAACTTATTCTTTTTCCTGATACAACCAAGTATAATGAGATACAAAGATCTTATCGCCAGAAAGGAGTTTTATCGATGCACCCTTGGATTACTACTATCTTTATTTTTCTATCGTTACTGTTTTCTTGGACAGGAACGCCGGCCTCAGCCTCGGCGCAACGGCCGTTAACATTGGCCTGGGATCATGTAAAAAGCCTTTCCGAGACCTCGGAAACAGCACCTGTACGCGAAGGCCTGCAGGTACTATCCCCTACTTGGTTTTCTCTGGCTGACGCTACCGGCTCCGTTCACTCCAAAGGCAGCGCTGGCTATGTCGCCTCAGCTCACCAAAAAGGCTGCCAAGTCTGGGCGTTATTCGACAATGGTTTTGACGCAAACCGGACTCGGCAGTTTCTTGCTTCGGCTGCTGCGCAAAAGCAAGCGATCCAGCAGCTAAGCAGCTATGCCTCTCAATACCATTTAGACGGTATCAATATTGACTTTGAAAATGTAGCCGACGCAGACCGAGATCGCCTTACCCAGTTCATTCGCAGCCTTACAACAGAGCTGAAGAAGCAAAATCTGATTATCTCGATTGACGTGACAGTCCCGAATGAAACTCCCTCTTGGTCTCGCTGCTATGACCGCAAAGAATTAGCTGCGATTGTCGACTATGTTATGGTCATGACCTACGACGAGCAGTGGGCTACCAGCACCCCTGGAGCGCCTGTAGCCTCGCTTCCTTGGGTGGAAAAAAATCTGAAAAAAACCTTGCAAGAAGTGCCGGCAAATAAATTGTTCCTCGGCATCCCCTTTTATACAAAACGTTGGGAACACGCCGAGGAACAAGGTAAAGTAACCGCTAAAGGGAAAACCTTTTTTATGGAGGATGTAAATGCCGTAATGCAGACGCACAATATCCAGCCCCAATGGCGCTCTGACTACGGCCTGTCTTATTTGGAGTATGAAGAAGACGGCAAATATTATCACGTTTGGGTTGAAAACAAAGACTCTCTAGCCTTAAAAACCGCGCTGATCCACACCTACCAGTTAGCCGGAGCGGCCTGCTGGCGTTTAGGGTTTGAAACGCCTGATATTTGGCCTCTGCTGCCATAAAGGAGGAGACATATGAAGACGATACGCCTGCCCCGTGGAAAAATGCTGCACCTTAAGCAAGGCGATATTACCGCCGAAACCGCCGATGCCATTGTCAATCCAGCCAACAGCCACTTACGGCACGGCGGCGGCGCCGCCTTAGCGATTGCCCGCGCTGGAGGTTCTGTCGTTCAGCAACAAAGTCAGGACCTAATTAAAAAGATTGGGATTCTTCCTGTGAGCCACGCCGTCATCACCGACGGCGGTCAGCTGCCTGCCAAGTTTATCATCCATACAGTTGGCCCTCAATGGGGTGAAGGAGACGAAGAACGCAAGCTGCGGCAAGCCGTCGAAAACGTCCTCTTTTTAGGACATCTCTACAATCTGCGCAGCTTGTCCCTGCCAGCCATTAGCTCTGGTATTTTCGGGTTTCCCAAAGACCGTTGCGCGCAAATCCTTTTGGAAACCGTCATTGATTTTTTTCTTCGCCTTGATACGCCTCTAGAAAGCGTCACTTTTTGCAACCATGACGCGGAAACGTGTCAATACTTCCTCCAAGCAGCCGCCGCTGCCAAGCTTATCGAATCATAGGTTTTTGCTTATGGATTATTTACCCATGGCAAAGCCGTATTTTTCAAATACCTTAGCGGCGTCAGGGCTTAAAAGATATTGCAGGAAAGCTTCCGCTTCCTTGGGTTGCTTAGCATTGGCAAGGATAGCCGCCGGATAAATGATAGGCTGGTGGCTTCCTGCGGCAGCAGTAGCAATAATTTTGATCTTCGTACTTATCGCCGCATCGGTCTTATACACGATACCAGCATCCGCATTGCCGCTTTCCACATACGTTAAGACCGTACGCACATCCTTAGCCAACACCATTCTCTCCGCTAGTTTCTCCCAAAGATCTAGCTTCTTCAAAACCTGCTGCGCATACTGTCCAGCAGGCACTACTTGCGGCTCGCCTACAGCCAAACGCTTAACAGCGGGATCTGCCAGCTCCTCAAAGCTTTTTATAGTCAGCTGGGAGTTTTGAGGTACAATCAACACCAGCTTGTTTTCCAACAAATTCTTTCGAGTTTGCTGTTGCAATAGCCCCTTTCCCTGCAATTCATCCATTTGTTTGGGAGCCGCAGAGATGAAAATATCCGCCGGTGCGCCTTGCTCGATTTGCTTTTGCAGCGAACCGGACGCTCCCAAATTAAAGACGAGTTTCACGTTTGGATTCTTTTTTTGATATTGCTGTTGAATTTCTTCCAGCGCGTCTTTCATACTTACCGCAGCAGATACGTTCAACTCTACCGGCGCCGCCCCTTTAGGCTGCTCCCCTCCGCAACCTGCCAATAATAGCAATCCCAATAACAACCCAACCAGCCCAAAACAAGTTCTTTTTCTCACAGTAACTCCCCCTTTAAAAAATAAATGCCAGAAAACGCATGCTGCGTCTCTGACACTACTCCGTATCATTACTATCTTTTTCTTTTTATTATATACGAAGAATTCTCATAGTACAACTTCCAGCCAAAAGGAATTCCACGCAAAGCAAACGCCTCCCGCTTTTGAACGGGAGGCGTTTGTTTATCTTATTTTACGATATCAGCACCAAACCATTTTTGCGAAATTTTCGCAGAGGTTCCGTCTTTTTTCATTTCATTCAGTACGTTCTGCACTTTGTCGCGCAGTTCTTTATCATCCTTGCGGAAGCCTACGCCATAAACGCCGACTTCGCCCAAGGGCTGCTCTATGGCAATATACGTACCCGGTTCTTTGGACATATAATAGCGTCCAAGAATTTCATCGGTCACAACCGCATCCAAACGACCGGTTTTTAGATCCATAAAGGCGGCTACGCAGTCAGGATATTTTTTGAAATCCTTCAAGGTCGCTTTTAACTTTTCATCCTTGGTAACCACTTCTTCGCCAATGCTGGACTGCTGCACGCCAACAACCTTGCCATTCAGATCAGCAGCGCTTTTAATCGGGGAATTAGCCATTACAAAGATCAATTGTTTGCTTTCCATGTAGGGATCGCTGAAAAGCACGTTTTTCTTACGTTCTTCTGTGATATTCATACCATTCCAGAGCGCATCAATACGTTTGCTGTTCAGCTCAGCTTCTTTACTACTCCAGTCAATGCCCTTAAATTCTACCTCGATCCCCAGTCGTTTGGCTGCTTCTTTAGCCATATCGATATCGAAGCCAACAATATTATTCTTTTCATCTTTGAAGCCCATCGGCGGAAAATTGTCATCCAAGCCAATGACAATCTTCTTCTTTGCAGGTTCCGTTTTGGTTGTACTGCCACACCCGGCAAACAACACCCCTGCCATCACCAGCAACAATACTACAGAAATAATTCGTTTCATGAAAACCCTCCGTTCTAGTCTTTTTTATCGGCTCCTTTATTTTACTTTACTTCGGTAAAATAAGAAAGGGGTAAATTGATGATAATCGAAAATAATTTGCATATTTTTTTGACCGTTTTGTGTTTTGACAGTCATCTTTTTGTAACTAAGCTGTAACAAGATTACGCTAAACTAAGATTAATCAAACGCAAGGAGGATTTCATCATGAATAACATAGCAAAAAAAGCAGTCTTTCTAGCTCTGGCAGGAATTATCCAATTTGGCATTGGAGCCGCAACGATTGAGGCTTCTCCAGCGCATCACGACCGTGAGGAAATGAGACAACAAGACGAGCAGTTTGAACATGATCGCCAGGAACGGGAACATCGGGAGCGGATGGAACGGGAACGTCATGAGCGTGAACGCGCCGAACAGCGCCGCCACGAGGAAGCCATGCGACGCCATCATCATGAAAGCGAAGAAGCCTGGCAGGAACGGCAGCGTCTAGAGAACGAACGTCATGAGCATGAAATGAACGCCATTGCCGCTATCGTCGTTGCTGCCGTGTTAAAGTAAACCAAACAAACTCATAAAAAGGCCGTTGAGAAAAGAAAAGTTTTCTCAACGGCCTTTTTACCTATTCATTTGCAATATTTTTTTAAGGAGCAACCGCAACGGGCAGCACATACTGCGCCACCGCCACAAAATGAGCGGCGCTGCCTCCCATGACAAACACATGCCAAACGGCGTGATTGTAAGGAATTCGTTTAAACAGATAAAACACAGCCCCCACAGTATAAAGCACGCCGCCAAAAGCCAGCCAAAACATGCCTTCCGGCGCCAATGCCGCCGCCAAGGGCTGCAAAAAGAAGACAATTAACCAACCCATAAACAAGTAACAAAGAGTGGCTGTTTTTTTAAAACGATTGACAAAGAATAACTGAAAAACAATTCCCACTGCCGCCAGACCCCAGACAATACTAAAAATAGTCCATCCAAGCAAGCCATGCAGCACCACTAGGGCAAAGGGCGTGTAAGTACCGGCAATCAGCAAATAAATCGCCGCATGATCAAATATCCGCAGGCGATGCTTTCGTTTCTCATTCTGAAAGCTGTGATACAAAGTAGATGCCAAATACAACAAAACAAGCGACGCTCCATAAATGCTGAAGCTAACTACATGCCACAAACCTCCGTACACATAAGCCGATACCACTAAAAAAATCAAGCCAGCCGCAGCTAAAGCCGCACCCAAGCCATGCGTAATCGCATTCACACGTTCTTCCACCGGTCTTCCCTCCTTTGGCAGATCCATTCCGTCTTAGGTTCTATTATACCATAGGCCTTGAGGACAGCAAAAAAACGAACAGTAGTGAAAGCTGAACGAAGCGGAGTCTGCGTCTTTGAAAACAAGGATGCAAACACCGCTTCGTTATAAAATTACCGTTTCAGAAAGTGACTGCGCCAAGCTTCAAAGCGCGCCGTGAGTTTCTCCACCACTACGAACAATACGGGAATGATAAAAATCCCCAACGCCGTAGCCATAAGCATACCGCCCACAACAGCCGTCCCCATGGAATTTCTCGCACCAGCGCCTGCGCCTGTGGCAATCATCAAGGGCAAGCAGCCGATAATAAAGGCGAAAGAAGTCATCAAAATAGGACGCAAGCGCAGCTTGGCCGCCTCAATAGCCGCTTCAATAAGCGGCATGCCTTTATCAAAGCGTACCTTGGCAAACTCGACAATTAGAATAGCATTTTTAGCGGCCAAACCTATCAGCATAACTAAGCCAATCTGCATATAAATATTGTTTTCCTGGTTGAAGAGATATTGGAACAAGAAGGCTCCAAAAATACCCGTGGGCACCGAAAGCAGCACCGCAAAAGGAACACTCCAGCTTTCATAAAGCGCCGCCAGACACAAGAAGACGAAAACAAGAGCCAGACCAAACACAACCGGAGCTCTGCCTCCGGAAACCTTCTCCTCGCGACTTTGGCCCGACCATTCATAGGTGTAGCCGCTTGGCAGCACTTCCTTGGCTACTTCGTCTAAAGCAGTCATGGCCTGTCCGGAGCTGTAGCCAACGGCCTGGGTACCGTTGATTTTTACGGCCTTGTAGCCATTATAACGAGTAATATTGGCTGCCGATTTGGTTTTGCGCGGCGTCACCAGCGTATTCAGAGGCACCATCGTATTGTTGGAGCTTTTTACAAAGAGATAACGCAAAGCGTCCACATCGCCGCGAAAAGGGGCCTCCGCCTGAGCAATAACCTTATAACTGCGTCCGTATTTGTTGAAATCGTTAATCTGCAGCCCCCCCAGGAACACCTGCATTGTCGAGAAAACATCATTTACATCAACGCCCATTTTTTCCGCCTTGGCGCGGTCCACCTCAAATTCATACCCAGGCGTATCGGTGGTAAAAGTAGTCGTAGCCGAGGCAATTTCCGGACGCTCCTTTACAGCGGCAATAAAACGCTTTGTAACTGCATCCAGATTTTCCAGAGTACCCCCGCTGCGGTCTTCCAGCATAAAGGTATAACCCCCTACGCTGCCTAAGCCTGGCAAGGCGGGCGGCGCGAAGGGAAGTACATTCCCCCCTGCTAATTGCGCGCCACTGGCAAAGGTTTGCTTGACCAGATTTTTCACCTGAGTTTGTTCGCTGGTTCGCTCCGACCAAGGTGTCAAAGAAACGAAAATAGTACCGCCATTGGCTTTGGCAGTGCCTCCCATCAAATCAAAACCGGAAACTGCCATAACATTGTCCACACCATTCTGTTTGCGAATGACCGATACCACCTCTGACATGAACTCGGCTGTTCGATTCAAGGAAGTCGACTCCGGCAATGATACCGAAACCATATAGCGTCCCTGATCTTCATCTGGAACAAAGGAACTGGGAACAAAGGAAAACAATACCCCCAGCATGCCGATCAGCCCCGCCAGCAGCATAATGCACAAGCGCGCCCGCGGAATAATCCCGCCCAGCCGCCGTCCATAGCCTTCTGTCTTGCGTTCAAACCATTCATTAAAAGCTTCAAAAAACCGGCCCAGTCTTCCTTGATGCGCCTGGGGATCATGGGGTTTTAAAAGCAACGTACATAAGGCCGGCGTCAGCGAGAGGGCGACAATCGCCGACAAAGCCATGGATACGGCAATGGTCAAGGCAAACTGCCTATACAAAATACCCATCATGCCGCCGAAAAAAGCCACCGGAATAAATACCGACGCCAGCACGAAGGCAATGGCTACTACCGGCCCAGATACTTCGGACATGGCCATTTTTGTAGCCTCGACAGGTGAAAGTCCTTTATAGCGCATATGATGTTCTACTGCTTCAATAACAACAATGGCATCGTCAACTACTAGGCCAATGGCCAGCACCATTGCAAACAAAGTAAGCGTATTAATCGTAAACCCAAGCAGCACAAAAGCGCCAAAAGTACCAATTAGCGATACTGGGATAGCCAGCATGGGAATCAAAGTCGCTCGCCAGCTCTGCAAAAAGAGGAACACTACCAATACTACCAGGAACATGGCTTCGGCAAAGCTTTTGGCCACTTCCGCAATGGACTCATCCACAAAGCGCGTATTGTCCACAACGGTCGTATACTTCATCCCTGCGGGAAAGTCTTGTGCCAAACGATCCAGGGTTGCTTTAACTTCGCCCACCGTTTGCAACGCATTAGCATCACTGGTCAGTTTGATGGCAAACCCGGCAGCCGGATGGCCGTTCAATTCGCTGGAAAAAGTATATTCTTTACTGCCCAGCTCGACCCGGGCAATATCCTTCAGCCGCACAAAAGAACCATCCCCTTGGGCCCGAACAATGATATTTTCAAATTCTTTGGGGTCGTCCAAACGGCCTTTTACTCTTGTGGAATACTGATGCTCCTGCTTTCCGGCCATGGGCATTTGCCCCAGGCTGCCGGATGCGGCCTGTTTGTTTTGATTTTCCACGGCGGTTTTTACTTCCGATGTAGAAATTCCAAGGCGCGCCATTTTTTCCGGCTGCAGCCAGATGCGCATGCTGTAATCCGCGCCAAAAGCCATAATATCGCCTACGCCGGAAATTCGTTTCAGTTCATCGATAATAAAAATACTCCCGTAGTTTTTGAGAAAATTACGATCATATAGATTTTCCTCTGACCACAGGGTAAACACCATCGCCGTGTCCTGCGAAGCCTTACGGGTACTCACCCCTATGTCCTGAACGCTTGCAGGCAGCCCAGGCGTTGCCTCCGAGACACGACTTTGGGTCTGTACCGATGCCATATCTGAGTTTTTTCCTGATTCAAATTGTACACTCAGCGAATAGGAACCGGCGTCAGAACTTGTAGAAGACATATAAACCATGCCTTCAGCGCCATTTATTTTGTCTTCCACAATCTGAGCTACAGACTGGTTAACAACGTCCGCATTGGCCCCTTGATACGTTGCACTCACCGATACAATTGGCGGCGAAATATTGGGGTATTGCGCCACAGGCAGCTGCGCTGCCGCCAGCAGACCTGCAATCGTAATGAGTAACGACAGCACGATAGCAAAAATCGGCCGTTCGATAAAAAACTTAGCCATGCTGATTCCTCCTCAGATTATTTCTCAAATGGATTCTGGAGAAAGCAGCGCAACCGATAACTGAGCTCCCTGCTTCACTTTGTCGACGCCTTCCACAACGACCCTGTCCCCTGCAGCCAGACCGGATTCGACAATATACCAATTCCCAACCTTTTCTCCGACCTTAACAGGACGGCTTTCGGCCGTATCAGCAGTGGTAACCACGGTAACGAAGGTATTGTCCAGCATCTCTTTCACCGCACGCTGAGGAACCAAAATCGCCTTTTGACGCAGTTCACCCGGTGCCACCACCTTGGCAAAAAGCCCAGGCAACAGCATATGTTGCGCATTATTAAACACCGCTTTCAAGGTAATCGTACCTGTAGTGTCGTTGATCCCCTTATCCACCTGCTCCAACTGCCCAAGTTCAGGATATACTGAACCATCGCTAAGAACCAACTGCAGCTGACTGCGAAAGGAATCCGGCAAGAGTCCATTCCCCTGGCGCACTAATTTTAAGTACTCGTTTTCGCTCATACTAAACTGCACCCATACCGGATCCAAAGAAGAAACCGAGCCCAGAACAGTAGAACCGGCCACTGCAAACTGGCCGGCACTGACATCATTCACGTCAATGCGGCCGTCAACAGGAGATACAATCAGCGTATCTGCTCGATTTTCCATTGCTTCTTGCAAATTAGCCTCGTTCATCGCCACATCGGCTTCATTCTGATCCACTTGGGAGCGGTAGGAATCCACAGTTTGCTGCGAAACGCCCTGTACCGCAGCCAGACTTTCGTAACGCGCCAGATCGCGCTGTGAATTAATCAAAGTCGCTCGCGACTTGTTTAATGATGCTTGAGCCGCCCGAATAGCCGACTGGTACTGTTTGTCGTCGATTCGGAACAACGGCTGCCCTTTGGTAACAGCAGCGCCTCCCTGTACCATTTTGGCAACCACAACGCCGCTCACTTTCGAAATAATTTTAACTTCTTCCTTGGCTTTAACCTGCCCGACAAATTCATACGCGATCTGTGCATCCTGCTGCTGCACCTGCACCGCTTTAACCGCAATAGCCGGAGCCGCCTGCGTTTTAGAGCCTCCGCCCAGCCAGCCTGCCTTGTAACCAACTAAGCCCAGGCATAGCAGCACCACACCGATAATTACATAATGTTTTTTTGACATGTTTCTTTGCATGACGCACGCAACCCCTTTTTTTCGCTTTTGCTGTTCTATTGTACCAATATTATGTGACAGTTTGGTTACAGTTTTATGCCCCCGCCAGGTCAAGCAAAAAAGAAAAGCTATGCCCCGCAAGCATAGCTTTTCCAGTCTTTACCTCTTATTCCACCGGACGCCCCATGGAATGCTCCAGTTTCGCCTTATTGATATTGTAGTCATACAGCGCTTGAAGGCTGTCTCGTTTAGCTTGATCTAAAGATAATACCGAGTCCCGCAAGTCGAGGTTCGTGCCCACGCCTACTTCATAACGCATTTTTTGAATGCTTAGGCTTTCTTCCGCCTGCTGAATCGCCACTTTATTCGTTTCGATTCGCTTGGCCGCTTCCTGCATGCTCAAATAATATTGGCGCACTTCCAGCAAGACCGCGTCTTCTTCCTTGCCTTTTTGCTCATTAACCATATTCAAGTTGTATTTAGCCTGTTCTACCTGCGCCCCGGTTACACCAGAGTCAAACAAGTTTAATGAAGTAGTCAAAGAAACCGACCAATTACTGTTTTTGGAGCCTGGAAATTGATCATCATTCCAGCCTTGAGATGCAGACAGCGCAACAGTAGGGCGATAGCCGCTTCGCGCTACGTCAATCCCCGTCTTCGCACTGCTCACTTTGGCCTTATACTGGGCAATCTCAGGCCGATGCTCTTTGGCATAAGCCAAGCACTCTTCCAGCGACAACGGATAGACGTCCGCATTAAAGGCATCCTTCAGGTCCAACTCCGTACCATGGGGCAGCTGCAATTCATTGTTCAGAGCCGCCACGGCATTGCGGTAGTTGTTTTCCGCCTGCACCTGGCTGTCTTGCGCTTTCGCCAAGTCTACCTGACTGGTCAGCACATCGAGTTTAGCCACCATACCTGCGGCATATTTGTTTTCCACCAACTTTAAATGATCTTCATAATTTTTGGTTGTATCTTGGCTTACTTGCCAAATTTTATGATACTCCAGAACAGACAAATAGTTGCTTACCACATTCAATTTAACTTGCTGCTGCGCCGCATTTACATCCAAATCCGCAACACGCAAGGATTCTTCGGCTTGTTTAATTTTCCCTTCCAAGCTACCGCCGCTATATACCGGCAGCGTCAGCGCCACTTTATTTTGAAAGCTATTTACGCTTTGCGCCACTGTATCGGTATGAGTAAAAGAAGCGGAAAGTCCTTTGTTATTTTTTGCCTCTTTCAAACTCCAATAGCTTTTTTCCCGGGCTGCTTTTGCGTAGGATAAATCATAATGCTTGGCCAGCGCCATCTGAATGCTTTCTTCCAATGACAATTGCATCGGCGCCGCTGCCGCATGCACCGTTCCCAACAAACTGATGCAAAGCAGAGCGGACACGCCTCCGACAAGAATTTTTTTCATAGGTACCTCCTAAATCCAGACTCCAAAAGCCGTTTCTTGCTCTTTAAGTTTCAATTGCTGTTATTGTATCAAATGTTCGTGACAGATTTGTTACAGTTTCAATTTTCTTTTGTTCTCAAAATGATTTCAGCGCCATGCCTGTGGATTCAGTCCTTGCAGTTCTTCTATAACAAACAGTCCGTCTTTGCGCACTAAGCGGCCGTCAAACCAAATCTCCCCGCCGCCGTACGCCGGCGTCTGCATGCATACCAAATCCCAGTGAATGGCGGAGCGATTGCCGTTGTCTGTGTTTTCATAAGCATTCCCCGGCGTGAAATGGAAGCTGCCGGAAATTTTTTCATCAAATAAGATATCGCCCATCGGCTTGACAATGTGAGGATTTACGCCTAACGCAAACTCACCAATATAGCGCGCTCCTTCATCGGTATCCAAGATCTGGTTCAATTGCTCCGTATGATTGGCGGTAGCCTTCACAATCCGCCCCTGGGAAAATTCCAGGCGCACATCTGCAAACGTAACCCCTTGATACACGCTAGGACAGTTGTAGGAAATGACTCCATTTACCGACTGCTTCACTGGCGCTGTAAACACTTCGCCATCGGGAATATTACGCAAGCCGCAAGATTTGCTCACCGCAACGCCTTCAAGAGAAAAAGCAAGATCGGTTCCTTGCCCCAGGATGCGCACTTCTTTCGTTTTTTCCATAAGTGTACGCAGCGGTTCTTCCGCCTCCGCAAGGCGGGAGTAATCCAAGTTCGTAACTTGAAAATAAAAATCCCGAAAAGCCGCCGTACTCATACCGGACATCTGCGCCATCGCCGCATTGGGATAACGCAGCACGCACCATTTTGTGCGATTGACCCGGACTTCCGAATGTACCGGATGCCACCACAAACGTTGATAAAGCTGTGACTGCTCTTGCGGCAAGTCCGCCATCTCGCTCTGGTTATAGTACGCTCGCAGGCCTATGTATGCGTCCATTTCCTCCATCCGCGCTTTTTCCCAAGCAGCAATACGTTCTACCTGTTCAGAAGAGCACTGCCGCAGCAGTTCCCGCTGGAGCACCATGTTTTTCACGCTGACAAAGGGAACGCCGCCGGCCTTGTACGCTGCCGCTACCAGCTCCTGCGCCAGATCTTCGCCGCCGTCAAACACTTCGATTAAAATCTTTTCGCCCGGCTGCAGTTCCACCGAGTAATTAATGAGATTCCCAGCCAACTTTACGATACGTTCTTCCGCCATGATCGTTCCTCCTGTTTTCCGCAATATCTTAAGGGACGGGTATTACTCCCATAAAAAACAAGCCGCCAGATGCCGTTCCGACTCCACCGCCTGTAACCTAGGCCGCTCAAGGCGGCATCGTTCCATAACTTTAGGACAGCGAGGCGCAAATGCGCACCCTGGAGGCGGATTGGCAGGAGACGGCACATCTCCCTGCAAGACAATACGCTCTCGTTTACGTTTGGGATTCGCCGCGGGAATCGCCGAAAGCAAGGCCTGCGTATACGGATGCAATGGCCGACTGTACAGCTCTTCCGCCGGAGCGCACTCCAATAGACGTCCCAGATACATCACCCCTACGCGATCACTAATATGACGCACTACCGACAAGTCATGCGAAATGAATAAATACGTCAGCCCTAATTGTTGCTGAAGCTCTTGCAATAAATTGAGAATCTGCGCTTGAATGGAAACATCCAACGCGGAAACCGGCTCATCGGCAATAATTAATTTAGGGCGCAGCGCCAAAGCTCGGGCAATACCGATTCGCTGTCGCTGACCGCCCGAAAACTCGTGCGGATAACGATTGCCGTATTCGATCGGCAATCCGCATAATTCGAGAGTTTCCTCCACTTGCCGCCGTAACGCAGCGGCATCCTTCAAGCCGTGAGCCGCTAAGGCCTCGCCGACAATATCAAATACACACATACGGGGATTTAGCGAAGCGTAGGGATCCTGAAAAATCATCTGAAAATCCCGTCGTTTACGACGCAAAGCCGTGCTTCCCAGCTCCGCCAAATCTTCGCCTTCAAAAAAAATCTTCCCTGCCGTAGGCTCCATCAACCGCAGAATCGTGCGTCCTGCGGTTGATTTGCCACAACCAGACTCACCCACCAGGCCGAATGTTTCTCCGGCGAACAAAGAAAAGGAAAGATCATCTACGGCTTTAACTTGTCCTACTACCTTGCCGTTAAGACCACCGCGCACATCAAAATATTTCTTTAGGCCCTTCACTTCTAAAATCGGCGTTTTCAACGCTGCGCTCCCCCCTTTTCTCCATACAGCCAGCAACGGCAATAGCGACCATCCTTCATCCGTTCTAGCAAGGGAGGATATTCTCGACAGCGTGCCTCTGCGTGAGGGCAGCGTGGTTCAAAGCGGCAACCTGTCGGCATGCAATGCAGCGACGGCACCTGCCCAGGAATGGGCTGCAGCTTCTCTTCCTTACGGTCATGCCAAGGTATGGACTGCAACAGCCCGCAAGTGTACGGATGTTGAGGCGCGTCAAATAAAGCCTCCGCACCTGCTTCTTCCACCACCTGGCCCGCATACATAACGATAACCCGGTCGCATAATTCCGCCACCACGCCCAAATCGTGCGTAATGAGTAAAATTCCTACATCCGTCTCGTCTCGCAGGGTACGCAACAGTTCCAAAATTTGCGCCTGAATGGTTACATCCAGCGCGGTTGTAGGTTCATCGGCAATTAAAAGACGCGGCCGACAAGCCAGCGCCATAGCAATCATCACTCTTTGCCGCATGCCGCCGGACAATTGGTGCGGATATTCCGCGCAAATCGCCTGCGGCCGGGGAATGCCTACTTTGGTCAGCATTTCCACGGACAAAGCCCGCGCCTCCTGTCGCGATACTTGGCGATGCAGCAATGACACCTCATCCAACTGCTGACCAATCGTCTGCACTGGATTAAGCGACGTCATCGGCTCCTGAAATACCATGGAGAACGCATCGCCCCGCAAAGAACACATCCTTGTTTCCGACAGAGTCAACACATCCGTTCCGTCTACTAGCACCTTCCCAGATACATGCGCCCGTTCCTCTAAGAGGCGCATGATAGCCAGCGCCGTCACCGATTTGCCGCAGCCGGACTCACCCACTAAGCCCACAACTTCCCCTGCCCGCAGATCAAAGGACAATTCCGCCACCGCAGCAACAGACTGGTCCCCTTCACCAAAGGAAATATTCAAATTCTGAACTTCTAAGATTCTTTGCGTCATTCGTTCTGTATCCCCCGCCTTATTTTGCTATTATGCCTATTCGCTAAATACAACGTCCTTCCCTGCCGTTTTGGCAAGGAACCATCGACTTATTCCACGCTGACGCCGCTTTCCGAAAGAGCAGGCGAAAACAAAAAGCAGGCTGCCAAGGAGGATGATCTCTCTTAGCAAACCCGCTGTCGCTTACAAAATTAATGGATTGCTTTTTTCTTAAAACGCCCGCCCATAACCTCATGGACATCCGAAATGGTTACAAAAGCCGTTTCATCCCACTCGCTGACAATCGACTTGAGTTTCGCCACCTCTAAGCGTGTCACCACGCAGTACAGCACAGGCTTCTCTTCTTTGCTATAGCCGCCTGTAGCATGCAGAATCGTAACCCCTCTGCCAAGGCGCGCCATCAAGGCATCGCGGATGTCTTCCATTTGGTCGGAAATAATATAAACTGCTTTTGATTCATCCAAGCCGCGCAAAGTAATATCGATAACTTTAAAGGCTATAAAATAGGTCACAAGAGAATACATGGCCTTATCCCATGAAAAAACAAAACCAGCCGCTGTCAAAATAAACAAATTGAAGAACATGATAATTTCTCCAATAGAAAAGCTAGTGCGTTTATCCATCAGGATGGCAATCATCTCCGTACCGTCGGTACAGCCTCCATGCCGGATAATAATGCCGATACCGACGCCAATGGTAATGCCGCCGAAGACAGCCGCCAAAAACAAATCGTTCGTCACCTCCGGGATGGGCGTAAATACCCCTACCCAGAAAGCCAAGGAAATAATAGAAAACAAGGTGGAAAAAGCAAAAGTTTTACCAATTTGCGTATATCCCAAGTACAAAAATGGTAAGTTCAAGAGCACCAAAAATACGCTCAGCGACCACCCGGTCAAATAGCTGGCCATAATGGAAATACCGACAATACCTCCGTCAATAATATTATTGGGCACCAGAAATACTTCCAGCCCTGCGGCGGCAATCACCGAACCAATTCCCATAAGCACTATGTTTTTCACTCGCTGCGCAACCGTTATTTTTCTTGTCATATAAGACCTCCCTTATTCGATAACCCTACTTTAGCAGAGAAAAAAGAAAAGCTTGTACCACAATTGCAGCGGTCAAGCTTTTCCATTCTCATTTTTCTTTAAAACAAGCTCACTCGACCAACTTTTTTACAACGTTACTCAAGAGAATTTATGATATTTCTCTTTTTTTGCTCCGCAGATTGGACAAAAATCTTCCGTCTTATCAGTCACTGTATGTCCGCAAATTTCACAGACATACACCTCGCTATACCCTACGTCTTTGCCTTCTTTCGCTGCATCTTGAGCCCCTTTAAACAGCGTTGCATGAGTTTTTTCCGCTTCCAGCGCAAAATGGCAGCTGCGCTCCGCTCCTTTTTCCCCTTGGAACTGCGCTGCATTCAAATACACAGGATACATTTGATGAATCTCATGTAATTCTCCGTCAAGAGCGCCTTGCAAATTTTCAACCGTTTTCGCTGTACCAAAAACAGCTCCCGCAAATACCGCGGAATCTTTGACAACCGCTCCCATTTCCCTAAAATGATTGGTTGCATGAACTTGCTCTGCATAAGCCACAGCCTTGAAAAGATTAGCAATCTTAGGAAAACCTTCTTTGCGGGCGACATCGCCCCACCAGAGATAGCGCATGTGAGCCATGCTCTCGCCGCCATAGGCGGAACGCAAAAACTCCAAGGTCATATCATTTTTCACAGCCATTTCTTTTCCTCCTTACGCTTATTAGCAGGTTCGGTTGTTTCCGTTCCCGCGAAACCGCTTGCGACGCTATAGCGCAAAACAGTCTTACTAACTGGATTCGCCTTAGGCTGAAAAACACCTTTTTTACAACATCCGATCTATGAAAAAAATCATTGTTGTCTATGCATTTTTCCGTTTCGGCTCAGCACAGCCAAAAAAAGTAACAAGCCCGCAGTCAAAAGAAATACAGGCCTTATCCCCCAACTGGCGCTGATAAATCCACCTATTAAAGGCCCCGTCATACAGCCCAATTGATTGGCTGTCGTGGTCAATCCGAACAATCTGCCACGAAAATTTTCATTCGACGATTGGACGGCAATCGTGTTAATCGCCGGAAACACGCCAACCACAAAAAATCCAAATAACGCTTGCAGCACACTGAATTGCACAATATCTGACGCAAAATACTGCAATGCGTTCCAAACCCCGGCTCCTAAAAATGCGATTTGCAAAATAAGAGCAAAGCCTTTTTTCTGTCCCAAACGTCCCCACAAAGGCGCCGCCACAGCACCGGCAATACCAGCGACACTGCAAACAATCCCGGCGGTCAAGGCCACCCCTTCCAGATCTCCCTGAAGTTCTGCAACAAACAAGGCTAATAGAGGCTGCAACACCAATGTAACCAGTTGTACTCCGAACATCAAAAACAGCATGCGCATCAATGTTTTATTGTTCCAGGCTTCCCGGAAATCATCAAGGACACTTCCCTGCCGGGACGTCGAAGTCTGAGGCGGTTCTTTAACCCAAGCCGCCACAGCCAATGTTCCGATAAAAATCACAGCTGCCGCCACCACGAAGGACATCCGCATACCGAACACATGCGACAGCGCTCCGCCTGCCAAGGGACCGGCAATGCCGCCTAAAAGCAATGCCGTTTGCATAAATCCTAAATTAGAACCTAAACGTTCCGGCGGGGAAGTGGAAGCTACAATCGCCAACGACGCCGGTACGAAACCATTGGCAAATCCTTGTAGCAATCTCACTACAAGCAGTTCCCAGGGATTCCGTACGAAAGCTCCCAAAAAATAAACGGCCGCTAGGCTAAAACCAGCCCGTAGCACCATCCGGCGCTTACCGCTGTGATCCGCCCGCCGCCCCCAATAAGGAGCCATAACAGCGGCGACAAAAAAAGTAACCGAAAAAATAAATCCGGTCCACCAATGGACCCCTTCCGCCGTAACCCCTATTTCCAACAAATACAGCGGTAAAAATGGCGTTAACATCGTATAGCTTGCCCCAGAAAACATGCACGCCATAGCTAGCAGCCAAACAGTTCGCTGCCAATGCATAGTTTTGCACCCCCTACACAGCCTTCGACAGCCCTTAGGGACTGCTTTTTATTGTATATTTTAGTCTAGCCTATCTGTCCGCAAAGGGCAATGTCATTATTTTCAAGCTTACTGTGCATGCACAGCAACATAGTTCTTCCACATAAGTCCTAGGCCTATTGCCTCAGTATCCATTGACAATAGACTCTGCAATCTATATACTGTTTTTATAGATATTAATTTTTGCCAAGGCAAACTTCGCGAAAGCGGAGGACGCAAAGCCATGGGTCTACAGGAGGTTCTCCCATGACCGCCAGGCTGCCAAAAGATAGTATTTAGTCTTTGGTTTGCTTCTCCGCGCTCAAAAGTTGCCAGTCGACAAAGGAGCGTTTAGTGTGAAAAATGGATCTACCGCCATGGAGTCATTGCAAAGTTTGGAAACATTCTTCACTAGCATTTGTAAAGATGCCGTTCTTTCGGCTCATGTACAAAAGCATTCGCAGGAAATTCTTGACGCCATGCTGCATATTACAAAAAAGTAAGCTAAAAATCCCTGAGGCTGCCGCAAAACGGCAACCCCAGGGATTTTGCTTTAAGACGGTCTTCTAAAGCACTATTTAGGCTTCCGTAATCTCGGAAAAATAAATAACCGTTACCAGATCTTCCATCGTTAAGGCTTTGTTGTAAATGCTCTCAAAAAAACGCAGCAACGCTTCTACTGAGTCAATATCTGGATTCTGATGCTGCAAATCTTCCATGGTCAACTGAGAAAAGCGTTTGGTTTTCGTCCGATCCACGCTAGCTGCGTACAGCTTACGTTTAGGTCCCATACGCTTCCCCACGGTAATCCAGACTACTGAGTTTTCCGGATATATATTGCGTACATCCCCTAAGCGCACCGTACAATTTTTAGTCCGAGCAATAAGCAGTTTTTCATGATGCGGCGATTGAAAGTTAAGAGCAAACATAAGATCCCCCTTTGCAACATTCACTTCTATTTGTAATCAGTATAGCTTTTTTTGTATGGCATTGCAAAACATTCATTTGCTTTTATACTTCCAAACACGCCACAACTGCAAGCATCTTGCGATTTTGTTTATTCTGATCGCACATTTTTCATTATAGTATATAATTTTTACGTTAACTTACGAAGCACCTCTACCAGACGCATATCACACAAAAATCCTTGCATATTCCCCATATAGCGGTTATGCCGCGCCCGGTCTGACAGCTCTTGCAGCCAATCCCGCCGTTCGCCCAAAGCAGGCCTTCGTACAGTCATTCCTGGCGCCACGCGCTGTGAATCAAAAGTCAGCATGGCATGTTCATACCTCGATAGTACGCCCTCTTGGTACAAACGCGCCGACAAATCACAGAGTTCGCCAAAAGAGGCATCCGTAGGATCATAATCCAATCGTAATTCGTCCCAAAAAGGGGCTTCGCTGTTTCTGCCGATTTCGACTTTTTCCAAAGTAACTTCATATTCTGTATTTCCATTTTGCAAGTCAAGCTGTTCCCACGGCGGCACATTTAATACTGTCTCTTTTTTCTTCACAAACTTCACCCGCCATTCATTATTTGTTTCCTCTATTATTTCTAAACAAAATTCTAAATCCCTCCTATGTTTTACAATTTTTGTAAGACATGGATTGTTTATAATTCGACAGGTTTTTCTAGTAGACAAAGTGAACTTTTTCAGTGTATGATATAAAAAAAGCGTCCAATATGTGACAATTAAAAAATTAATCGGCGATGAAGCCCCGGTGAATTGTTAACAAAAACATTCACTGGGGCTTTTTATTATCTCTGAAAGGACAGGTGATCGCATATGATTCAGTTATCCCAAATCCACAAATATTTTGGCAGCCTGCATGTACTCAAAGGCGTGGATCTTGCCGTTGCCGCCGGAGAAAAAATTGTCATCATCGGCCCCAGCGGCTCTGGAAAAAGCACGCTGATCCGCTGTATCAATCTCTTAGAGCGTCCCACTGAAGGTTCTGTAGTCGTTTCCGGCGAGGATTTAACAGCGCCCAATGCGGATATCGCCAAAATTCGTCAGTCTATGGGCATGGTTTTCCAACAGTTTAATCTCTACCCGCATATGACTGTGCTAGAAAACCTCACACTAGCTCCAGTCCGCTTGCAAGGCGTTTCATTGGCGGAAGCCAAAAAGTCAGGCCTTGCGTATCTGGACCGGGTAGGTCTCAAAGAAAAAGCGGACGCCTATCCAGCGCAGCTTTCCGGCGGCCAACAGCAGCGAGTGGCTATTGCAAGGGCTCTGAATATGCATCCGCAGGTTATGCTCTTTGACGAGCCGACTTCCGCTTTAGACCCTGAAATGATCCAGGAAGTGTTGGATGTTATGACTTCCTTGGCAGATGAAGGCATTACCATGATCGTAGTCACCCACGAAATGGGTTTTGCCCGCAAAGTGGCTGACAGGGTCATCTTTATGGATGACGGCTGCATCCTGGAAGAAAATGATCCGGAAAGTTTTTTTACGAATCCTCAAAATGAGCGTACCCAGTTATTTCTTAGCCGCATTAATCATGCGTAACCATAAAAATTTTAAAGAAACAAAGGAGACGATGTGTGATGAAAAAGAAATTGTTAGGACTTCTTGCTGTCTTTGCTATGTCGGCCGTTCTTTTGACCGGCTGCGGCAGTTCTCCCTCGGCTAAACCAGGCGATGCGGCGGCTGCGCCAGACATCAAGGCCATTAAAGATCGCGGCGTACTTAATGTCGGCGTGAAGGTCGATGTCCCAAAATTTGGTTTTAAAGATCCTCAAACAGGGAAAATCGACGGCATGGAAATCGATTTAGCCAAAAAGATGGCGAAGAAAATCCTTGGCGATGAAAACAAAATTAATGTGCAAGCGGTAACGGCCAAAACCCGCGGGCCTCTTCTGGACAACGGCGAAGTAGATTTCGTTATTGCCACCTTTACGATCACTGACGAGCGCAAACAAAGCTATAATTTTTCCGACCCCTACTTTAGCGATGGCGTTGCCTTAATGGTAAAAAAGAACTCTGGCATTCAAAGCTTGAAAGATCTTAACGGCAAAAAAGTAGGCGTAGCACAAAGCGCAACAAGCAAAAAAGCTCTAATTGACGAGGGTAAAAAGCAAGGCCTGAACATCCAGTATTTAGAGTTCGGAACATATCCGGAAATTAAAACCGCTCTCGACTCCGGCCGTATTGACTGCTTCTCCGTAGACGCAGCCATTCTCTTTGGCTATCTGGATGACTCAACGACCATCCTGCCTGATCGTTACAGTCCCCAGTTGTACGGCATCGCTTCCAAAAAGAGCAATACCGCTTTAGCCCAGTTAGCAAATGACACGGTAAACGAAATGAAAGCGTCCGGCGAACTGGATAAGCTCATTCAAAAATGGGGGCTGAAATAATCATGGGTCCCTTTGCCTGGTTTAAATGGCAGGCGCTTTTTGCCGAATGGCCTGTTTTCCTAGAGGGGTTTGCTATGACAATTCTATTATCTGTTTTAGCGCTGATCCTCTCCCTGACTTTGGGCATCTTTTTCGGCGTTCTCGGTACGGCCCAGTATCGGCCGCTCCGCTGGTTGAACCGTGTTTATGTCGAATTCATTCAGAACACGCCCTTAGTTATCCAGATTTTCTTTCTGTATCATGCCCTGCCCCATTGGGGAATCATGCTGCCCGTCTTTACGGTTGGCGTTCTAGGGATCGGCTTTTACCACGGCGCTTATATCGCCGAGGTTGTCCGCGCCGGTATCCTAGCGGTTTCCAAAGGGCAGCATGAAGCAGCCTATTCCCAAGGCTTTTCGTATTGGCAAGCCATGCGTTACATTATTCTCCCTCAGGCCAAACGCATGGCCTATCCGCCACTGACAAATCAAGCGATCAGTTTGATAAAAAATACCTCTGTCATGGCCATGGTTGCCGGGGGCGATCTTATGTACCAAGCCGATTCCTGGGCCAGCGCCAACCTATATTACGGCCCGGCCTATGTCATCACCGGTCTTCTCTATCTGGCCCTTTGCTTTCCGCTGGCTACCTATGCGCGCCGTATGGAACGCCGCTTGGAGGTGTCACTGTAATGGCTGAGTTATTACAACCCGATATTCTCCGTTTTTTAGGGGAAGGCTTATTGACAACGCTCTATATCGCAGTAGCCTCCATCATTCTCAGCCTTCTCTTTGGAACCTTGCTAGGAGTCGCTCGTTACTCCGGCCATGCCCTAGCTTCACCCTTAGCAGCGACCTATATTGAAGCGGTTCGCAATACGCCTCTGCTGCTTTTCATTTTAGCCGCCCGTTTCATGACTCCCTTGCCTCCCATCCAAGCTGGAGTAACCGCAATGACCGTCTTTACCAGTGCGATTATCGCTGAAATCGTCCGCGGCGGTCTGAATTCCATTTCCAAAGGCCAGTGGGAGGCCGCCTCGTCGCAAGGCTTTGGGTATTGGCAAACACTGCGGTTTATCATTTTACCCCAAGCCTTCCGCAACATGATTCCTCCTCTGGTTTCCCAATGCACCACCGTTATCAAGGATACTTCCTTTGTTTGGGCTGTGGGCATTGAGGATTTGACAGGCAAAGGCATGATCATCATGGGAAAATACGGCTCCACCGCCCAGGTTTTTAGCATGTTCGGCATGATTGCCTGCGCCTATTTTATTTTGAATTACTCTCTGTCGCACTGGGCTCGTCAACAGCAACAGCGTTTACTGCGCAGCTTATAAAACAAGGTAAAGAAAAAACGAGAAAGAACCCGCCTCAGGCAGGGTTCTTTCTCGTTTGCAGCGAAATTATACAATCAATCATGCAATTAACACAAAAATGAAGGAGAGATTCTTATGCAATTACTGCTGGTTGGAGGCGGCCGCAGCGGCGCTGAATTGCTTAAAATATTTCAAAACATTTCCGAAGTATCGGTCGCAGGCATTGTCGACGTCAAAACCGACGTTGCCGGTATTCAATTGGCCAAGTCCTTAAGAATCCCTACCTATCAAAATTTAAAAGAAGCCTTGCAAAATCCAGCAGTCGATGTGGTCTTAAACATTACCGGTAATCCGGAAGTGCAGCGACAAATCGAAGAATATAAGCCAGACAAAGTACAGATTGTGGATGGTTATATTACATCTATCTTATATCACCTGCTGAAAGCGCAAATCCTCATGTATGAAGAATTGGGCGGACAGCTGCAATCGCTAAGCCAGTCTACGGATGAAGCTAAGGAACATATCCACAAAACCCACGACGTAATCGACTTCATTAAAAATGTCTCCCAGCAAACCAATCTTCTGGGCCTTAATGCCGCCATTGAAGCGGCTCGCGCCGGTGAACAAGGAAAAGGGTTTGCCGTCGTAGCCAGCGAGGTACGCAAGCTGGCCGACAACAGCGTTGAAGCCACCAAGAAAATCACCGACATTCTCACCAAAGTGGAAAATTCCATGCAAGTTGTCGTTTCCGGCATCGAAAACACTTCTAAACTTGCCGAAAAACATATGCGCCATGAAAAAACCAGCGTTTCCTAAAACGCTGGTTTTTTCATGAGAATCCTATCGTTAAATTCTTATCATCACTAGGAATTCGCTAATGTAAAGAATCGTTTTGACGTAAGACGTGAACAAATCGGCGATTTCCTTAAACTAAACGATCTTAGTAGTCCAGTCCTCCACATTCCAAATGTGAGTTACCCAGTCTTCATAGAACTCCGGTTCATGCGACACAAGGAGAATGGTTCCCTTAAACTCCTGCAGCGCTCGCTTAAGCTCGGCTTTGGCTTCTACGTCCAAATGGTTGGTCGGCTCGTCAAGCACCAGCCAGTTAATATCTTTGAGCATCAGTTTGCATAGGCGTACTTTGGCGCTTTCCCCGCCGCTGAGCACCATGATCTGACTGGTAATATGCTCATTGGTCAAACCGCAGCGCGCCAAGGCCGCCCGCACTTCATAATTGGTCATGCCGGGATATTCCTGCCAGACTTCTTCAATGGCCGTGTTGGTATTATGGCGAGTGGATTCCTGCTCAAAATAACCGGTAAATAAATACTCTCCTTGGATGACTTCGCCGGCAAACGGCTTGATTTCTCCCAACAGGGTCTTAAGGAGCGTAGATTTACCCAAACCGTTAACCCCGCGAATGGCTACCTTCTGGCCTCGTTCCAGCAAGATGTCTACTGGGCGGGTCAGCGCCTCATCATAACCCAGCACCAGACCTTTCGCCTCGACAATGGTTCGGCTTGGCGTACGGGCTTCGCGGAAAGAAAACGATGCAGTCGTCTTTTCCCGGGGTTTTTCTAAAATTTCCATCTTATCCAGGCGCTTCTTGCGGCTGTTGGCCATGCCGCGCGTAGCTACGCGCGCTTTGTTGCGGGCAATGAAATCCTCCATACGCTCCACTTCCTGCTGCTGCCGTTCATACGCCCGTATCTCCTGGTTCTTGCGCACCTCATAGGCCGCCTGGAATTGATCATAGTTGCCGCTGTAGCGGGTCAACACGGTATTTTCCACATGATAAATGACATTGACCACTTCATTCAAGAAAGGAATATCATGAGAAACAAGAATGAAGCTATTTTCGTAGGACTTCAAGTAGCCCTTGAGCCATTCAATATGTTCAAAATCCAGATAGTTGGTAGGCTCATCGAGAATCAATATCGTGGGGTTTTGCAGCAGCAGCTTGGTCAAAAGCACCTTGGTCCGCTGACCGCCGCTCAGATCCGCCACATCGCGATCCAGGCCGATTTCACCTAAACCCAGGCCATTCGCCACTTCCTCGATTTTAGCATCCAAAATATAAAAGCCGCTATGTTCCAAGGAGTCCTGAATCTCTCCCACAGTAGCCATCATTTCATCCATTTCTTCCGGAGACGCCTCGCCCATTTTCTCGTATAAAGACAACATTTCCGCTTCCATATCGAACATGGCTTGAAAGGCTTCCCGCAGCACTTCCCGAATGCTTTTGCCCCGGCTAAGAACCGTATGCTGATCCAAATAGCCCACCGTTACCCGGCTGGACCAGGCTACTTTCCCCTCATCCGGCGTCAGTTGCCCCGTAATAATATTTAAAAAGGTAGACTTCCCTTCGCCATTGGCGCCGACCAAGCCTACATGCTCTCCCTTAAGCAAACGAAACGACACTTCCTGCAAAATCTGGCGAGCCCCAAAGCCTTGGGACACGTTTTCAACGGTCAATACACTCATGTTTTTCTCCTCGAAACTTCATACTCATTCACTCACAGATAGCTTATATTTTAACGTGTCAAAGCCCTGGCTGTCAAAGGAAAAGTGCTTTTCCCCGCTCGATCTCTTGCCAGTCAGCAGGCATCGTGCTATGATGAAATTCAGAATCAAATAGCAAGCTAGGGGGGCCAGAAGCGGCTGGCTGAGATACGAATCCTCATTTCGTGACCCTTTGACCTGATCTGGATTATACCAGCGTAGGAAAAGCTCCCATGCATGCCATGCAAGCGCATTCCCTGCGGAATGCGCTTTTGTTTTTCCCTCACCTTGTTCATTTGCTTGCTTTTTCAAAAGAAAGAAGGTATCTTCATGCAACAAACCTTAAAAACCATTCGCTTTCCTCATTTTTTCTTTCTCTGGTTCGGCGCCGCCGTTTCCATGGCGGAAATATTAGCCGGAGGTCTCTTAGCTCCATTAGGATTTCAAGACGGCTTGCTGGCTATTTTAGGCGGTCATGCACTGGGAACGGTTCTATTGGTTCTCTGCGGTCTCATCGGCTTTCGCGAAGGCCTTTCCGCTATTGAATCTACACGCATCTCCTTTGGCGTCTACGGCGCCAAGCTCTTTTCTGTCTTCAATATTTTGCAGTTGGTTGGCTGGACTTCGATTATGATCCTGGCGGCCGCCCGCTCACTGAATGAAACCAGCCGCCAACTTTGGCAAATAGATCAGTATGGCCTTTGGTGCCTTATTGTCGGCGCTTTGGTACTTTTCTGGATCGTCCTAGACCGCGAAGCCGGCTGGAAAAAAGCCAATATGGCCGCCGCTTTGCTTTTATTCGCCTTGACCCTCGTCATGAGCAGCGTCGTCTTCTCTGACACTACGGTTTTAAGCAAGCCCGCCGAAGGAGGCATGCCTTTTGGGGCTGGCTTTGAACTCAGCGTGGTCATGCCCCTTTCCTGGCTGCCGCTTATCGCCGACTACACCCGCTTCGCCCGTTCCGGCCAGGGAGCCGCCTGGGGCAGCGGCTTAGGCTATTTTCTCGGCAGCTGCTGGATGTACATTATCGGCCTTAGCGTGGCTCTTGTCGCTGGCCAGGCCGATCCCGCCGGTATGCTGCTGGCTGCCAATCTGGGCCTCTCGGTTTTAGCCATTGTTCTATTAGCCACCATTACCACCACTTTTATGGATGCCTACTCCGCCGGTGTCAGCGTACATACGCTGCTCCCGGGCTTCAATGAAAAGCACGCGGCTTTAGCGGTAACCGTCGCCGGTACCTTGCTGGCTCTCGGCGTCGACATGGAACAATACGAAGATTTCCTGCTCTTAATTGGTTCGGTCTTCGCGCCGCTCTTCGCCATCTTGCTCAGCGACTATTTTCTCTTAGGAAACCGCCAACTGCGCCCCGGCCTCATGGTTAATTGGCTGGCGCTGGTCATTTGGGCTTTGGGTGTTGCGCTTTACTACCAGCTGCTCAAGCTTGATTTAGTTATCGGCGCGACCATTCCGGTCATGTTCGCCACTGCGGTTACGTATATCCTCGTAGGGAGGTTTGCAGCCAAATGGAGCTTGCAGAAAGACTCGCTGAAAACATCCGCTTAATTCAAAAGCAACGCCCCTTGGTACATCAAATTACCAATCAAGTGACCATGCAAGATTGCGCCAACATCACCTTGGCCATCGGCGCTTCCCCAGTCATGGCTAATGCGCCGGAAGAAGCCGCTGAAATCACGGTTCATGCCAAGGCGCTGGTGCTAAATCTGGGAACTTTGCAACCCCGCAGCGCTGAAGCCATGCTCTTGGCAGGAAAAGTCGCCAAAGCTCACGGCGTGCCCGTCGTGCTGGACCCTGTGGGCGTAGGAGCGACTCGCCTGCGGCAGCAAACGGCCGCACAACTGCTCACAGAATGTCCTCCTGATATTATCCGAGGCAACCTGGCGGAAATCGCCGCCCTGGCAGGACAGACAATCACCAGTCCCGGTGTTGATGCTTTAGCCGAGACGGCTCAAGCTGCTGAAACCGCTTACTCTCTAGCCAAAAAGCTGCGCTGCATCGTCGCGGTTTCCGGAGAAACCGATTGGATTGCCTCTCCTCAGCACCAAGCAGCCAGCTTGCATAACGGAGTGCCTTTATTGCGTTTAGTAACAGGCACAGGCTGTATGAGCAGCTCCCTTATCGGCTGCGCTGCAGCCGTTTCTTCTCCCTGGGAAGCAGCCATAACCGGCCTTGCTTGTATGGGCATTGCCGGCGAGCTGGCTGCTGCCAGCTTAACTCCTTCGCAAGGAACTGGCAGCTTCCGCACCGGCTTATTTGACGCCGTCTCCACTTTGACCGGCGCTGCGCTGCGCCAGCATCTGCGCCTGCAACTATCATCCCTATCAGGAGGTGCCTAATGCCAATTCGTCCGCTTGCTTTTACCGCTCTATTTGTAGCCTTAGGCGTGCTTTTAGGCCACTTAGTCTACATCCCCATCGGCGTTGCCAAATGCTTTCCTATGCAGCACGCCATTAATGTCCTTTTAGCCTCCCTCTTAGGCACGCGTTACGCCGTCAGCGGCGCTTTCACGATTTCCCTGCTGCGCAATCTTCTTGGAACCGGATCGATTTTGGCCTTTCCAGGCAGTCTCTGCGGCGCTTTCCTGGCAGGCTGGCTCTTCCGTCGTACTGGTCACATTGCCGGCGCCGTAGCCGGTGAAATCATAGGTACAGGTTTCCTAGGCGGCTTGCTGGCCTATCCAGTCGCCTCGTGGTTTCTCGGTTCTCAAGTCGGCGCATTTTTCTTCATTATCCCCTTTCTTATCAGTACTACCGGCGGCAGTCTGATTGCGTACGTGCTGTACCGCACGCCGTTGACTACAGTTTTACAAAAACGTTTATCTTCGCACTAACTTGTAATTGTAATCTTTATAACCATTGCAAAAAACGTGTTCCGCATATGCGAAACACGTTTTTATATTTTTTGATACTATTACTTTATAACACAACATAAGCCTCTTAACAGCAGTTATCTAACGTAATTTGGATAAATTGCTCTTCTTTTGCCTAAAATAACGATAAATCAGGGAAAAAGAGTAAAAATAGATTGACAGCACAATTTGCGGCATGCTATTTTATTGTTCGTCGGATTTATTTTATTTTTTTAATCAGGAGGCATTTATGGAACAAAAACAGCATGTACAAATCGTCGTCGCCGATCCTACCGCCCTAGGCCTATTTGGCTTAGCCATTGTCACCTTTGTCGCCGCTTCACAGAAGCTGGCTTGGACAACCGGCGTTTCCTTCATCATTCCCTGGGCCGTTTTTCTCGGCTCTGCCGCGCAGCTCATGGCCTGTGTTTACGATTTCAAACATAATAATATTTTTGGCGCTACTGTATTCGGAGCTTACGGCCTTTTCTGGATTGGGGTCGCTTCTTGCCTACTTATTAAGCTCGGGGCTTTCGGACCGCAATTAGCCGCTTCCGTTGATATCCAACAATTAGGCTTTGCTTACTTCGGTTATTTTATTTTCTCGATTTTCGCAACAATAGCCGCCACAGCAGCTCACAAAGTGCTGTTAACCATCATGATCCTGATCGACGTGCTGCTTCTTTGCCTTTCTCTCGACGCCTGGGGCGTAGGCGGTCATTTTCCCCATACGTTGGCAGCCTGGTCGGAATTTGCCATTGCTTTGCTCTCCTTCTATGGCAGCGGCGCTACGTTCCTCAACAAATTCTTTAATCGTCCTCTTCTTCCTTTAGGAAAAGGACTGCAGCTTTTCAAATAAAAGAAGCCGTGCAAAGTGCACGGCTTCTTTTATTGTTCCTCCGCCTCCGCCAAGAGCGCTTCGATTTTAGGCGTACAGCGCTTCCCTCCGCAAGAGCCGCTGCCAGCGCCTGTAGCTTTTTGCACTTCCGCTACCGTTTTAGCGCCGCCGCGAATAGCTTTTTTCATGATAGCCCTTGAAATCCCTTTACACAAGCAAACCTTAGTCAACTTATCAAGAAGTTCTTCATTCAATTCCTGACTCATCTTCGCACTCCTTTCGAACTGTTTTTATACAAGGCCCAGCCATTTCCAATACGTACTGGCCAAGAGCATTGTCGTCAGATAAGCAATGATACAAAGAGGCACGCCAGTACGAATAAAATCACGCACCTCAAAGGTCTCCGTCGCATAAGCCACCATGTTCTGCGGCGCATTAACAGGCAAGATAAAGCCAAAGCTAATCACATACTGCAGCAGCATGGTCATGCCGACCACATTAATGCCGCTCGACGGCGGCATACCCTGAAGAATGGAGATTACAATAGGAATCATGGCTGCCGCCAGAGCCGTGGCGCTGGCAAAACCCAAGTGGATAATAATCAAAAACGCCGCCAGCACGGCAAAAACAATTAATGCCGGCATTATCTGCAAGCCAAACCAACCCACAATCATTTTGGCCAACCACGCTGCCGCTTTCGTCGAGAGCAAAGCGGAACCCAAGCTAATACCAATGCCAAAAAGCAGCAGCGTTCCCCAAGGAATTTTGCTCTGCGCTTCTTGCCAGGTCATAATCCCCACTCCCGGCAGCAGCATAATGGTAATAGCTGCAATGGTAGTAGAAGAAGTATCAAAAGGATGGAGCACTTTTTCTGTCGCCCACAAACAAAGTAGAATCAAAGAAATACCAAAAAGCTTCTTTTCTTCCCCTTTCATCGGCCCCAGTTCCTGCAAAGCCTTCCGAATCGTTTCCTTGCCGCCGGCAATTTCCTCTGTTTCCGGCGGCATCATTTTTAGCAAAAGAAAATAAAGAACCACGGACATGATGATCGCAAAGGGAGCCGCGGCAATAAACCAATCCAGCCAACTAATGTACACACCCAACTGTTTTTCAATGAATCCCAAAGCAATCATGTTTTGCGCGGCAGCCGTCTTGATGCCTACGTTCCAGATGCTATCCGCCTGCGCCGTAGCAATCATCAAAATCGCTGCAAAACGACTTTTCTTTTCTACGCCAAAAGCCAAGATGATGCCCATAACGATCGGCACCATACATGAAACTCGCGCCGTCGTACTTGGCACAAAAAAGCTAAGAAAAAAGCCTACCAAAATAACCCCGGCCAAAACCCGGTTCGTTTTAGCGCCGATTTTGGAGAGAACTACCAGCGCAATGCGTCGGTCCAAGCCGGTTTTCGTCATAGCCGCCGCCAAGAACAAAGCGCCTCCCACCAACGCCAAAGCGCTGTTGTTAAAACCGGCTAGCGCCATTTCTAAGGCCTTGCTTGTTCCTAGCAGCTTATCCGGACTGGCCACGTTAGGCGCCAGACCAACCAAAAAGGCCATCAGCGACATAATTACGGCGGCGCTCGTCGGATACGAAACCGCCTCCGACATCCAGATCACAACGGAAAATACCAGGATGCCCAGCATACGGTGTCCGGCCACGGTTAAACCATCCGGCGTCGGAACCGCCAAAATAACCCCCAGTAAGGCAAAGGCCGCCGCCAAATATAAATATTTAAGATTCCGTTCGCAGCTTCCGTCAGCAGGACAGCTTGGTGCATTGTTCGCCATACTATTCACTCCTTTGCTTTCTTACGTGGTCTCATTATACATAACAATTCAGAAAATTTCAAGAAAACAAGCCGAGCCTGACAAGTTTCCTCGTCAAGCCCGGCTTCATTGCCGAAGCATATTTACAGAAGAATCTTTGATAACACATAACCCACAGCACAACCAGTTCCCACGCCAATCAAACCGGGGATGATAAAGCTGTGATTGATGATAAACTTACCGATTCTTGTCGTGCCGGAGCGGTCAAAGCCGATACAAGCCAAATCGCTAGGATAGGTCGGCAAAACAAAGTAGCCGTAAGCAGCGGAGAAAAAGGCCACCATTATTTTGGGATCGACTCCCAGGCTGATGCCCATGGGCGCAATGGCCGCCAAGGCGGCTCCCTGGCTGTTAACCAGCTTGGACACCAAGAAAAGAACAATGGCATACATCCAGGGCTGCGTAGCCACTACGCCAGCCAATGCATTTTTCAGCAGCGTAAAATGGGATTCAAAAAAGGTATCGCTCATCCACGCTACGCCAAATACGGAAATAATCGCCGTCATGCCTGCTTTGAAAACAGCGCCATTGGCAATTTCGCGAGTATTCACCTTGCAGGCCATCAAAATAACGGCGCCAGCAATCAGCATCAGCATCTGGATGACCAAGTTCATCGACATCGGCTTCATTTTTCCAGGAGCGCCAAAAGCAGGACGCAGCTCTGGAATAGCGCCTAAGGCAACTACTACCACAATCGCGGAGAAAAAGATCCAAGTAGCCCAATAGGCTTCTTTCGGAAATACTTTATCCAACAAGGTTTCGGAGCCGCCGTAAATATATTCTTTCTGCTCCGGATCCTTAAGCTTGGCTTGAAACTCCTCGTCTTTATCCAAATCCTTGCCGCGACGCAAGCTCCACAGCGCCGCAATCAGCACGCCAGCCAGTGAAGAAGGCATAGCGACTGACAAGAGCTGGATAATGCCAATGCTCTGCCCTACGCCATGGGAGGCAGCAAAAATAGAAACCATGGACACTACCGCCACCGACACCGGAGACGCGCAAATGCCCATCTGCGAAGCCACAGAAGCAACCGCCATTGGCCGTTCAGGACGAATCCCTTTTTTAAGAGCGATATCGTAAATAATAGGGAACATCGTATATACCACATGGCCAGTACCGCAGAGAACAGTCAACGTCCAAGTTGTCAAAGGCGCCAAAATCGTGACATACTGAGGGTGACGACGCAGCAAGCGTTCGGCGAACTGCATCATGACATTTAGCCCTCCTGCAGTTTGCAACACCGAAGCACAGCTAATCACCGCCAAAATAGTAAGAATAACATCCACGGGAGGTTTACCAGGCTGTAACCCAAAACCAAAAGAAAGAACAAAAAGTCCGATGCCGCTGATTAGGCCCAGGCCCATACCTCCAAAACGAGTCCCAACAAGCAGGCAGGCTAGAATGACTAAAAATTCCATTGCTAGCATAAGTTTGTTTTACTCCTCTCTATACATTATTTTGAAAAAATATAGCTTATATACTGTATCATGTTCTAATAAATACGGCTCTATTTTATTATTATTTAATTTTTATGCAGTTTATTTATTCTTATTTGTAATGTTCTAAATTATATTTTTTATTTTATTCTTGCTTAAACCGCAAATCCCTGCAAGGTGTTTCCTTTTTTGTTTATTTTTGGGCATACCGACAAAAAAACAGGACTGTGCCGCAAACCAGCACAGTCCTGTTTCATTCGTCTAAAAGTGAGCGCCGCCTCCGCCTTCTACAACAGCGCCTTCTTCCGTCACCGCTACAATCGCTTTGCCCAATAACGACAACATGTCCAAAAGTTCCTCTTCCTTACTGACCAGCGGCGGCATAAAGACCACCACATCTCCCACAGGGCGGATAAACAACCCGTACTCGCGGGCCTTCAAACAAACCCTGGCCCCCATAGTTTCGCCCCAAGGATAGGGGGTTTGGGAATTCGCATCCTGCATAAGTTCAATTCCGACAATCAGACCGCGTTGCCTTGCGTCTCCTACATGCTCCAACAATGCAATACTCTTAAGCGCCTCGGCTACACAGGCTATTTTTTTCTCTAAGCCTGCAATCACCTTATCGTCACGGAATATTTTCAGACTTCCCAGTGCTGCAGCACAAGCCAACTGGTTGGCCGTATAAGAATGCCCGTGATAAAATGTACGCTTTGACTCCATATCTCCCAAGAAAGCATCAAAAATTTCCTGCGTGGTAAGGGTAGCCGCCAAAGGGACATAGCCCCCGGTAATTCCTTTAGAAAGAGCCATAAAATCAGGACTGACTCCTTCATGCTCGCAGGCGAACATTTTTCCGGTGCGGCCAAAGCCGGTAGCCACTTCATCGGCGATAAGATGAACGTTATATTTTTTCGTCAACTGCCGTACTGCGGCCAAATAGCCTGGAGGCGACATCAGCATTCCTGCAGCCGCCTGTACTAGCGGTTCCACGATTACAGCGGCGATTTCTTGATGATGCGCCGCTAAAAGAGCCTCCATCTCCTGTAAACACTGTCTTTTACAAGTGGTTGCGTCGTGGCTGCAATGATAGCAAGATGGAGACGGCGCCTGCAGCGTTGAAAATAGAAGCGGTTGAAACGTCCGATGAAAAAGATCAACACCGCCAACACTCACTGCGCCAATAGTATCTCCATGATATGCTTGCGCTAAAGCTACAAATTTTTCTTTTTTCGGCATCCCTTGATGCCGCCAGTACTGAAATGACATTTTCAAAGCCACTTCAACCGCTGTAGAGCCGTCATCCGAATAGAAAACCTTTTCCAAACCTTCCGGCGCCAAGGTCACCAACTGCTCCGCCAGTTCCGAAGCCGGAATATTAGCCAAACCCAAGGCCGTACTATGAGCTACTTTACCTAGCTGCGCAATAATGGCTTCGTCAATTTCGCGTCGCTGATGTCCATGAATATTTACCCATAAGGAAGACACTCCGTCATAGTAGCTGCGCCCCTCTGTATCTGTCAGCTTTATGCCTTTCGCTTCGCAAATTACGGTCTGTTGATTTTCCAGCCATCCTTGCATCTGTGTAAACGGATGCCATACATACCGCTTATCTTGTTGTTCTACCAGACTTTCTTTCATGAACTCCACCATCCTTGTTAACCTTTTTTCGCACGAAGTTAACCATATGTATTAAAGAAAAGAGCGCCTTTAAACGCTCTTTTTATATTGTAACTTATTTTTTTCTTGTTGTAAAACGTCATCCTTGCTAAGCGTTTTCAACTTCCTGCGTCAATTTGCTGCAACTCCGCCGCTATCCACTCGTAGACTCGGGGAGATGCCGCCACCAGTGAAATCTTCCGGTCATTCCGAAATGAACGTACCACGCCCCCGGCCTCTGTCACCAATAAAACACCTGCCGCTGCATCCCATGGGGACAAATTCATTTCCCAATAACCGTCAAAAGAACCTTCCGCTACACAGGCTAAATCATAAGCTGCCGCTCCAAACCGCCGCACCGCCCTGGTTTTAAGAAGTAAGGAATTAAAATAGTCCAGATTATTCAAGGGATGCGTAGCCACATCATAAGGAAAGCCTGTCGCCAATACGCAAGACTCCAATGATGGCTTATCAGAAACCTGAAGAAGAACGCCGTTTTTTCTGGCGCCGTCCCCTTTTACAGCCGTAAAAAGCTGATCCAGCATCGGCGCATACACAACGCCCAATATGCTTTCTTGTTTATGCTGCAATGCAATGGAAACAGCAAAAATAGGCAGCCCCTGGGCATAATTCGTAGTACCGTCCAATGGGTCAACAACCCAGCAATATTCCGAATCCGGGCCGCTTGCTCCCGATTCTTCCGACATAATGGCGCAAGAAGGAAATTCACGTCGCAGCGTTTCCAAAATCATTGTCTCGGAACGCAGGTCCACTTCGGTCACCAAGTCAATCTCGGTGCTCTTTGTCTGCACCAACAAGTCGCGACGCCCTAAAAACTCCTTTTGCATCATTCCAACGTCTCTGGCTAAGGCGCTAATCACCTGCAAAGCCTGTTGTAAATCCATAACTCTAAGCCCCCTTCTACAGACAACTAACGGAAAGCTTTTCCTGCCACCGGCAGCCTTCTGCTATTAAATTCTGCTCTACTTTCCAATCCCCTGCCTGCTAAAAGAAGCCTCGTGGCGTAAAAAATCACCAACACCGTTGAAATCAATTCCTTTTACTGTTTATACTTCAACATTCCAGCATAATCAACCTTGAAAATTGAAGGCAAATTGCAGTGTACCAAAAAGAACGCTTCTTCTAAATTAGCAAATATTAGTCTCCACAACGTTCCATAGGGTCCTGCAAGTATGTAGCTTGCTCTTCACTGCACATGCCTCTGCGTAATTGTTTAGCCCAAAGGCATTTGCGCAACAACGCCTTGCGATTTCCTTCCGCTAAATAGCCATAAAAGCCCACCAAAAAAACGGCGCGCAATATTTGTCTGGTACCAATTGGGCACGATTGCGATTCTCGCACAAAATAATCAATATCATCGACCGCTTGCATAACCCGACTTGCCAAATCTCTGCGCGAACCGGAAAAACATTCTACTGCTTGACTATGACAAGAAATCACTTCAATACTTAATGCTTGCATGCCCATGCCATTATTCTGCATCTTCTCCGCCAGTTCCAAAATACGCTGCCCGGATCGCAATACTTCCTGCGCCCATTTCACCATCGGTTGTGTTTCGTAAGCTTCGTACTGCATCAACGACCCCACCCCTTCATGTCTGTTTTGCTTTCATTGTTATTAATAGCAAAAGCCATGCCAAAAGAAAAAGGCCTGATTCCAGGCCTTTCGGTCTAGTTAGCGCACCATTTCGTACATCCCGGTACAAATTATCGTTTGACTGTACGCATAAGTACACTATGAGTCATTGACTACTCTTCACCTTCTTGTTGTCGTTTAGAATATAAGCGACTATAAATGGCCCGGCGTGTCAAACCCATGTATTGAGCCGCAGCCGTTTTATTGCCGTCGAACCGTTTCACTACGCTTTCAATGATACGCCGCATAAAATCGTCTAAGTCAAAGCCTTCTTCCGGCAGTACAAAATCATAAGGATTCAACAAACATTGCATCACTGGCTCTTTTTCCGAAACTCCCAAAGGCAAATCTTTCAGAGCAATCCGTCCCGGCGGCAAAAATAGAGTAACCCGCTCCACTACATTACGCAGCTCCCGTACATTGCCCGGCCAAGAATAGCAACGCAAATATTGTTTGGCCGAATCAGTCAACTGGTATTTACCGCCCGCTTTTTGCTGTAAAAACGATTCAAACAGAGGCACAATATCCTCTACCCGCTCGCGTAACGGCGGAATCAAAATGCGACCTACATGCAGCCGATAGTACAAATCTCTCCGAAATTCACCGCTGTCCGCCATATCCTGTAAGTTTCGGTTTGTAGCGCAGATAAGACGCACATCGCATTTTATCTTTTTTAATCCCCCTACACGGTAAAACTCATGCTCCTGCAACACACGCAGCAGTTTCGCCTGCAGTTCTAACGGCAATTCGCCGATTTCATCCAAAAACAAGGTGCCGCCCTGGGCTAAATCCAGCTTACCTTTCTTGCCGGTTCGCAGTCCGCCGGTAAAGGCGCCGGCTTCATAACCAAATAGTTCGCTTTCAAACATGTTGGCGTTTAAGGCCGCACAATTCACATCAATAAAAGGCTGTCCATGACAATCCGATCCATGATGCACAATCCGCGCCAAAATCTCTTTACCTGTCCCAGTTTCGCCTTCAATCAACACGGGGACGCTGCGATCCGAATGAAACCGTTGCGCCCATTCTACGGCTTGCTTCATCGCTGGCGAGGCCACAACAATTTCAGTCACCCCTCCATAGCCTAACTCCGTACGCAAGCGAGACAATTCATCACGCGCTTCTTTAATTTCCGCTTCAACGCATTCACTGAAACGCTCAGTCAAAAGTTTATTTTCCCGACGCAAGGCCAAGTGCTCTTCCATACGGCTTATCTGCAACGCAACTTCATCCAATTGCAGCGGCTTTTGCAAATAATCATACGCTCCGGCGCGCAAAGCAGCCACCGCTGATTGTACATCGCCAAAAGCAGTACACATGACCACTTCAAATTCATCACGTCCGGGTTCTTCTTTTAAACACTCTAATAATTCCAAGCCCGACATGCCAGGCATACACAGGTCTGTAAAGACCAAGTCAAAGCGATTTTGATGAAACAAAGCCAGCGCTTCCTCACCGGAAGCGCATTTCCATACAGTATGCCCTTTCCCCTGCAGATAATCCGTCAACATCGTACGTATCAGTAAATCATCATCTACAATCAAAATTCGCATAAGCCCACCTCGTTCCACAACCGTCCGCATTCCCCAAACTCATTGAAGAAAAACCCAACGCCGCGCGCCCCTTCCTGAGGCTCATATTTATCTTCTTGGACTCTTTGAGCCCGTTACTCCTGACAATCGCGAAGAAAAACCCACGCAAAAAAAAGCTCCACGCCGCGAACCTCTACCGGTCCGCAAAGGGTATCAGCTTCTCCCTCCACTCCATAAAGGGCTACGAATTTTCTATACTCTTGCAAGCTGCCCTCTTCAGAACAATGAAACCAAACTACGGCCTGCCTTGCGCCAACTCGCTCCGCTTCTAAGAGCGCCAATGCCGTACGATATAGAAACTGGTATTTTACATGGACAATACTCTGTCCCACCAGGCCCAATTGCGCCGATAAAAATTGCGTCCGCGAGTCATCTTCCGTCTTAGGAGCGTCTTCTCTCTCTACAGTCATTGGTTTTCCCTTTAGACGCAGCCACTCTTGCACAGACGGCCCCATTGCATTACAAGCCGTCGCTTCCAACATCATTACAACCAGCTCTCTTTGCTGATTGCAAGCCAGTACATACAAATCGCTGCTCGACGGTACGCCTCCCTTTGGCAAGGGCAAGCGATACTCGGGAAAGGCGAAAAGTTTTTTCAGGCCTTGCAACCGAGGCTGCGTGGCCGCCATAGCAAGAACGTAAGCAGGTAAATTCTCACTCTGCCACCACAACTGCGCCATCAGTCGCAACTCTTGGGAACATTCCCACTGCGCTGAATTACCTAGATACTCTTTCCAACGCTCTAATGAATCCAAGGGAACATGCATGCGCATTCCACCCAGCCTCCCATCATTTCCGGTTTTCATGCGCCCTATTATGTATTTTTTGCAGCATCATCGCAAATTGTTTTCGTTCCGTTTCGTCCAAACAGGCTGTAAGCTGTTTAGCAAAATAGCGATATCCTTCATCCTCCAGATGAATTAGCTGCTCTCCTTTTGGCGCTAAATGAATATGATATACCCGCAAGTCTTCTTGAGACTGACATTTGTAGACATATCCCTTAAGCACCAATTTTTGCACAATCGCCGTTACTGTCGATTTTTTTACCTGAAATTTCTCTGCAAGATCACGGAAAGTAGGCCGCCCCAGCTCCCGTACGGCATGCAGGTAATGTAACTGCGTCAAGGTCAGCGCACAAAGATCCGTCCCTGCTTCCGCTTTTTGTCGATGTTCTCGTACAGCCTGCCGCATTACGCACGAAATCGCTTCAATAGTCTCTACCACCAGGTCTTCAAATTGCATTCCCAAGTCTGGCTCCTTTCCTTAGCAAACCGAGTAATCATAAAAAACAAGCTTGCTGCCTGTTATCGCCCTAAGCAATTCCGATTATTTAAAAATATATAAATATACTTTTGTTTTATATTCGTCGACTATTAAATTTTCCCTGCCTTGCTTTTACGCCCCGTTTAAGCAAAAAAACTACTGGAAACCTCAAAATCATTGATACATATATCTCGCACAGTTCAATTGGTAAAATAGTGTCTTGTTAAAGGAAAAAAGGACCGCTAAAGCGGTCCTTCTACTCTTTTTGCCGGTCACGCAGCGCCCGTTCCATGTCGCGCTTTGCGTCGCGTTCCGCCAAATCCTGTCGTTTATCATATAGCTTTTTACCACTGGCCAAGGCCAACTCTACTTTGGCTTTCCCTCGAGCAAAGTATATTTTCAAGGGTACCAACGAAAAGCCTTTTTCCCTGGTTTTCCCCAAAAGACGATTAATTTCCTGGCGATGCAGCAGCAGCTTGCGCGGCCGCAACGGATCGTGATTGAAACGATTCCCCTGATCATAGGGGCTAATATGCATTTGTTGCAAAAATACTTCACCATTTTCAATACGAGCATAGCTATCTTTTAAATTAGCCTTACCGGCGCGCAATGACTTAACTTCCGTACCGGTCAAGACAATTCCCGCTTCAAACGTCTCATGTATATGATAATCGTGGCGGGCTTTGCGATTTTCCGAGACAATCTTTATTCCCGCCCCATTTTGACTCATTGTTTTTTCCTCCTCTTGCTTTTAACCCGGTCCGATGGTTTGCCGCGTTTTCCCCCAACAACATCCTTACCTGCCTGATGTTTCGGCTTATGCGGCGCATTCTGTTTTTTTGCAACAACCGGGCGCGCCCTTTTCTCGTCCCCAACGCCTTTAGGCTGCTTTTCCCCGCCGGCAACCAGTTGAAAATCAATATTTCGCTCTAGCGAATTCACGCGAGCCACCCGGATCGTCACAGGCTGCCCCAATTGGAAGAGGCGACGCGTCCGTTCCCCCAACAGACTGTAACGTTCTTCAATAAATTGATAATAATCGTCATCCAGCGTAGAAATATGCACAAGCCCTTCCACACCGTTATCCAGCTCTACAAAAAAGCCGAAGGCCGTTACACTGCTGATCACGCCGGCAAATTCTTCGCCAATGAAGCGTTCCATATATTCCACCAGCTTCAACTGCACGGTTTCTCGTTCCGCTTCCGCCGCCGCCCTTTCTCGTTGCGAACTGTGCAGCGCAATTTCAGGCAGCTCTTTTTCTAGTTTTTCCCTTCGTTTTCCCTTAAAGCCTTTTTGCAGCCACTCTCGCAGCATGCGGTGCACGATTAAATCCGGATAGCGTCGAATCGGCGAAGTAAAGTGTGTGTAATACGGCGCCGCCAGACCAAAATGCCCCAAGTTTTCCGCTTCATACCGCGCTTGTTTTAAAGAGCGCAGCATAACGGTACTGACTATTTTTTCCTCTGGCCGCCCGGCAATGCGCGTTAGAATCCTCTGCAGCGCCTCAGGGCGCACTTCCCCTTGCGTCCGCCGCAATTGTTCGCCAAAGTTATTCAGCAACAAATCCAACTTCAGCAATTTTTCCGGATCCGGATTCTCATGGACTCTAAACAAGAACGGCAGCTTCTGACGATGCATGTGTTCCGCTACCGTTTCGTTCGCTACCAGCATAAATTCTTCGATAACCGACTCGGCAATGGTCCGAACACGCCGGACAATTTCCAAAGGCCGCCCCTCAGCATCCAGCTTTACTTTGAGCTCTGGAAAATCAAAATCCACAGCGCCGCGGCGCATACGCCGTTCGCGCAAAATGTGGCAAAGCTGCTCCATTTTTTTCAGATGCGGCAAATGCGAATGATACCGTTCTTCCACCGACTCCAGGCCCTCGACAAGCATTTTCCTCACTACTGTATAAGAAAAACGCTCCGCAACTCGAATTACGGCCGGGAATACTTCATATTGCCGAACCCGCCCAGAGGAATCAATTTCCATTTCACAAGACATGACCAACCGGTCCACCTGGGCGTTTAAGCTGCAAATGCCGTTGGATAGGCGCTGCGGCAGCATGGGGAGCACTCGGTCCACCAAATAGACACTCGTACCGCGTTGCCGCGCTTCCACATCAAGACGGCTTCCTTCCCTTACGTAATGGCTCACGTCGGCGATATAAACACCTAGACGGTACATTCCATCAGCCATTGCCTCTACATAAACCGCATCATCTAAGTCCTTGGCATCCTCGCCGTCAATCGTAATGATGGGCAAATGCCGCAGATCACGCCGTTCCGACAATTCCTCTTCCTGTACGGTTTCCGGCACGGCGTCGGCTTCCGCCAGCACTGGCGCATCAAAATCGGAAGAAAGCTGATGCCGCCGCAAAATAGACAAGACTTCCAAGCCTGGATCTCCTGGGCGTCCCAGTTCTTCAATAATCTTTCCTTCGGCGCTGCGTTTTCGCTCTGGCCAGCTAGTAATCTCTACAACGACTTTGCTGCCGCTGGCGGCGCCGCCAAAGAACTCTTTGGGAATAAATACGTCCTGGCCCAAACGCACATCATCGGGTCTGACAAAACCGTAATTGCGCCCGGCTTCGAAGAGACCTACCATCTGCAAATTCGCCCGGCCCACAATGCGAATGATTTCCCCTTCCCTCGAACGTCCCTGTACCGGCCGCCGGGAATGCACACGCGCGATTACTCGATCGTTGTGCATAGCTGTCCCCATATCATCAGGAGCAATAAATACATCGCTTTCCTCCGGATGCAGGCGCACTTCGGGAATAACAAAACCAAAGCCCTTATTAGTCATTGCCAAACGTCCGACAACAAGGTTCATTTTTTCCGGCAAGCCATACCGCTCATAGCGAGTTTTAACGATCACCGCTCGTTCTTCTAATTCTGCCAAGACCTCCCAAAATTCAGCCAGATCGTTACCCTTCAAACGCAGTTTTTCCGCTAATTCCTCTGCGCTCAAGGGCCGATAAGCTTCTTCTTGCATAAATGACAGTACAAGCTCTTCCAGGCGGCTCATGACAGATCACCAAGAATCGCCACCAGGGCCTTCCCTTCCGCCGTAACCGAGCCGTCAGCCAAGCGGATTTGCGCAGTCATTTCCGCCATGTTCCCTCGTTGACCCACAACTCTTCCTTCAATCAGCAGTTCTTGGCCGATCGGCGTCGGCGCGCGAAAGCGAACCTCCAGCTTAGCCGTAACAGCCTGCTTTCCTTTGGCATAGTAATACCGCCCCATGATCTCATCCAACAGTGTGCTTACAAGCCCGCCATGCATAACGCCGTTGTAGCTTTGATGTTCCGGTCCCGCCGTGAAACGGCTGCGATACACGCCGTCGGCCGTATCTTCTTCAAAGTGCAGCTTCAAGCCAATTGGATTCAAAGAACCGCAAGCGAAGCACCACTGATTAGGATCTTCTTTCATTTCCGCCATTTTCTAGCCCTCCCGTCATTCTTCTTAGGGAGCCGTCAAAAACGCTTTCACTTGCGCAAAGACCAGCTCCCGTTCTATATCCAAGGTCACCAAATGACCCGATTTCTCCAGCCAGACCAATTCCTTTTGCAAACTACCGGACTGTTCGTAAATATGCAGCGCGCTCCGCGGCCGCACTGTGTGCTCGCGGCGGCCCTGCATCACCAGCAAAGGCGCCTGCACCTGCGGTAGCAGCCGCTGCACATGGCGAATCAGTTGTAATAGGCTTTTTACGCATGCCAACGGAGTCGACTCATAGGCTACGGTATAGCAATCGTCTACATCCGCAAAGCGACGCCGTTTTTTAGGCGCATAGGTGCGAAAGAGACGAAACATATCTACATAATGAGCTCTTTTATCATACAAATCAATGGGGGCGCTTAACGATACTGTCTTCCATACCGGCAGTTGCGCGCTTAACGCCAATGCCAGCAATCCCCCCATGGAAAGTCCCACTACAGCTACTTCTGAACACAAGGAACGAAGCAGCCAATAACCGTCTTCAGCTCCTCCATACCAGAGCGGCCAGCGAGTTTCCGCCATTTCTTCCACCGTTGTTCCGTGCCCAGGCAGTCTCGGCGCCAGCACTGTATACCCTTCTTGATGCAACGCTTCGCCCAAAAGGCGCATCTCCGCCGGCGAACCGGTAAAGCCATGCAGCAGCAAAACTCCTTTTTCTCCTCCTGGCAGCAAAAACGGCTCTGCACCGTGTAAAATCGCCATTGCCCGTCCCCTTCCCTGCTTATTTCTTAATTATACCATTGAGACGCAAGAAGAGCACCGCTTGCAGCGGCGCTCTTCCGTTAATAGCTTATGTTTTATACACGAAATTTAGCAATTCCTTGCCGCAAATCTTCCACTGCTTGCAGTAATTGCTTGGCTTCGGTTTGCACTGATTGGACTGCCTGGGCCTGTCCATCCATGGTCGAAGCCAGTTGTCCAGTAATAGCGGAAGTCTCCTCCGCGCCAGCGGACAAGGAACTAAAGCTGCCCACTACCTCTTCCGTCTCATGAAGCATTGATCCAAAACGCTCTTCCATAGCATTCAAAACGCCCTGCATCTCCTCGACGGCTTGCGTAATTTCCTGGAACATAGCATCCGTGCTCCGCACCGCCTCCTGCTGCCGTTCCGTAACATCGCAGGCTCGCTTGATTTCCGCCACCGCCTGGTGTGAAGCTTCTTGAACCTGACCGATTACCTGCCGTATTTCGCCAGCTGCCTTGCTGCTCTCCTCCGCCAGCTTGCGTACTTCTTCCGCCACTACGGCAAACCCGCGACCATGTTCGCCCGCTCTAGCCGCCTCAATGGAAGCGTTAAGCGCCAATAGATTGGTCTGCTCGGCAATCCCCTCGATCGCTTCAGTGAAGGAAGCAATGCGACGATTTTCCTGGTCAACACGCTGGACTACCGCATCAACGCCTTCCACGGCCTGCCGCTCTTCGTTCATCTGCTGATTCAGCACGCCCACAATTTCATTTAGATCCTTACTGAAGCGGCGAATCATCTCATAGGCTTGCCGCACATCCTGCAAACGGTTGCCTGCATGCTGCACATGCCCAGCCATATCATGCATCCGGGCCACGCCCTGCTCCAGCTCTTTCGCTTGCGAAGCGGAAACAGTGGCAATTTCCTGTACTGACGCCGCCACTTCCTCTACGGACTGCGCCGCCGAAGCAGCGTTGGCATCCAATTGGCGCGAGCGGTTTTCCACATCACCGGCTACATTCCTAGCGCCGGCAACCAAAGCGCCCACTTCTTGGCGCATATTCTCCAACGACTGAAATAAAACGCCGCTTTCATCGCTATAGTTCAAATATGCAGGTTCAACTTTTTGCGAAAAATCCCCCTGTCCCAGTTGTCCCAGTAAGTTCGCTGCATTTGTTAAAGGCGCAGCAAAGCGACGCGCCAGCAAGAAGGATAGCCCCAAAACCAGAAGAATAGTAACGCCAAGCACAAGCAGCAGCGCACTACGCACATGGGAGGCGCTCTCATTCAGCTGCGCCGCTTCTACCAGCACAACATATTTCCAGCCGGATTGTTGGGAAGTCACTACGTTCGCAACATGCTCCACACCATTGAGTTCTAAGGAAACTTGCCCCTCTGCAATGCCAGCTAATGTACTCAAGGAAGAATCCTTCAAATCCGCCAGCTTTTTAAAATTCAATTCCGGATTACGAGGATGGGCAATAATCGTTCCTTTACTATCCAAGAGTACCACATAACCAGTTTCACCAATTTTGATGTCCTGAATCAGCTTTGTCACTACCGGCAAATCTACATTCACGCCCATCACGCCGCGGAACTGCCCTTGTTCATCCGTCACAGCCGTAAAAATACCAATCGTAGGCACGCCTTTGCTCGTCATAAAGGGATCTGATACCCAAGCGTCCTTTTGCTTCAAGCTCTCTTTGTACCAATCGCGGCTGCGCGAATCATATCCTGTTTTCCGCGGAATAGCCGGCCACTGCAAATAGCCGCCATCTGAGAGACCGAAAGAAATCGTGTTCACCTTCGGATGGCTTTTGGAAAACTGTACAAATTGCTGGTACAGCTCCGCTTCATACCCCCCTGTAGCGAAGGGGTCCATAGGTACCATGCCATCCGGACCTCCTTGCTTTTCCATATAGCGTGTGACGCTAGCGCCGCTGCGGCGAGCCAAGGGCCATTGCGCCAGCAAACGGACATTTTCCTTTTGTCCTTCAAAAAATAAGTTCACCGCGTTGTCTACTTGCATGACCTCGCGAGTCGTACTTTGCAAAAAATCGCTTTGGGTCTGTTCCTTAACGGTCCGATCCAAAACAGCCGCCAGTATAAAAAGCGGTATCAAGACAATGGCCAGCAGGGCCAACGATAATTTTCCCTGCAGTGAACGAAACGGCTTTAACATCCTAGTTCCTCCCTATGTTTCAACAATGAATGGTTTCAGTGTAACGAATTCTGTTCTGGAAAACTATCAGATAAATTCTGATAAAAAAGCCGGAAGCAGCTTGCGCTGGCTTCCGGGCATCTTTTTATGTTTTAATCACTTTTTTCACTTCAATGCCACTGCGGTCATTAATGCGGTAAAATTCACCCTTTTCACCGCTAACCAACATATTTTCGCCGCATTCTTCATCCCACTGCACAACCCAGCCTGTTTTTCCATTCGAAAGCTCTACTTTTTGCCCCAATAAGAAAAAATGAATTTCCTTAAGAAGCGCTCTGCCAGCCATTACCTCAAATTCGGCTCCATATACCTGTTTATACAGCTCTCTAGCCGCTCCAAAAGGGCTGACCTCTGAACCATCCGGCTGCCTGCGGCTGGTTCGGCTTTCATACGCATCTGCTAACGCCAGCACTTTAGCATACGGATGTGTTTTCATGCTGCCCACCCGCATCGGATATCCCTGTCCGTCCGGGCGCTCATGGTGTTGCAGCACTCCCATAAGCACAGGCAGCGGCAATGGCGTCTCTTTGCATGTTTCTTGCAAATATCGATAAGCCACAAGCGGATGCGTCCGCATAATGCGCTCTTCTTCAAAGGTTAACGTCCCTTTTTTATCCATAATGCGCAGAGGCAAGTGAAATTTCCCTACATCATGGAGCAATGCCGCGAAAACGGCTTCGCGAATATCTTTCTCGCCAATATTTCCTTGCGCCCGCATAATCATCGCCGTCAAGAAAGCAACACTCAACAAGTGATTGTTAATGAGTGTTTCCTCTTTTTTTTCAAAATGAAGCAACGGCAAAACTTCAGCCCGCACTAGACATAAATCGGCAATTTCATCCGACACCCGCCAGAGAATCGGCCAATCCACAGGACTGCGCAACCGTATAGCCGCCCATATTTTCTTCATTTCTTCGGAAAGAACGTTGTAGCGCTGCTTAAATAAGGTTTGTACAGGACTAACCAACGGACAGTACGCGCCTATCGTCTTCCACGCTTCCTCAGCGTTTACCGAAGCTGGCAACTCGTCTGTTTCCTGCATTTCTCCTATAACAAAAGTATTTTTATCGGTCCGCACCACATCAATCGCAGATAAGGACAGCCGCTGCAACAAAGCAATCGCCCGTTCATCCAGCACGGTCCCGCCTTGCATTACAATCGCGCCTTTACTGTTTTTCGCAGGTCCAGCCAAACACATGCCCGGCCGCAATTGCTGCACCGAGCAAGACATACCTTGTGCTTCCTGATTCATACCATGTCCCCTCCTGGAGGCATTACTGATTTCAAGCGTCTTGCCTAAATTTATAGAGTTTCTGAAGATAACTCGCAAAAATATAGATAATTTAAAAAAATTATACCAGTTTGCAACAAAAAAAAGAATCCTCCAAAAGGAGGATTCTTTAACATTGGAATTTAAAGACAACCAGCATTAGTAAGACTTTAGTCCCCCAACATCTCTTTTCTACGCGGCTGTACAATGGTTTGAATAGCCATACCGCACCGATCATTCAACAAATAAGTACGCCCTCGTTTGTCCATTACCACTGCATTTTCTCCGCAGCTTTCATCCCATTGAGTCAACCAGCCTTCACTGCCATTGTCCAAACGCACTTTTTGGCCTACTAAAAATTGATGTATTTGAGTCAATAAAGCCCGCGTCGCTGGAACGTCCAGACGGTCACGCGACATATCGCGCCTCAGTTCCCTCGCTGCCGTAAAAGGATTGTGCTGTTTTCCATACATTTTTTTAGATGTCATCGCATCATACATATCAGCAATAGCCAAAACGCGGGAATATGCATGCATTTTAGCTTGCCCCACCGAAATAGGATAACCGCTGCCGTCTAAGCGCTCATGATGCTGCAAAACGCCAGCTAAAACAGGCAACGGAAACACGCCAGCTTCCTGCAGCAAGCGAAACCCTAAAACGGCATGCCCTTGTACAGTTCGCATTTCCATTGGAGTCAGCGATTCTGTTTTATGTAAAATTTCTTCCGGAACTTGCAATTTTCCTACGTCATGAAGCAACGCAGACAGGGCCACTTCATTTACTTCTTGTTCATTCCAATCCAGTAAGCGAGCCATCATCGCCGCCAATAAAGAGACATTTAGAGAATGATGCACTAAATACTCTTCCTGGCGAGACATAAAATGAATACAAGGCAGCACTTGCACTGCCAGCAATGATAAGTCCGCAATTTCGGATACGACCGCCTCAATTTCATTCCAAAGGACTTCTTCTTTTGCTTCATTGCTTTCCGCCTGCAAATTGGCAAACTGCCTCGTCAGCCGCACCATCCATCCTTCATAATGCTCACGAAACAAATCCCATAACGGATCAACAATGCTGCAGAAAGGGCCAGGATGCCAAGAAGACTCCCTCTCCACAATTTCAGATACAACGGCCCGTCGGGGCGGCGCCATCCCTTCTTCGCGCCACTCCACAACATCTACAGGCCCGATATGCAGCCGTCCAAGAATTTCAATAACCCTGCGATTCAGCTCGGTTCCCGGTTTCAGGATCATACGGCCGCAGCCATCTGTCACCGGCGCCACTAGCCTCATGCCCGGCCGCAGTTCTTCTACCGCACAGCCTCGGATTACCGCCATGCCGCCCATAAACAACACTCCTCCTTTGCAAAGAATGAAAAACCCCCGACAAAATGCCGGGAGTTAATGATCTCAGAATGTGCTGATTGGCGAGCAATGGCTCGAATAACCAGCCGATTCTTACCGCATGATAACGGATAAAGCCATAGTTACCAAACCAAAAAGAATACCTAATATCATTGTCGCTCTCGCTAAAAACTGGTCCAACCCTCTCGCTCTGCCGCCAAAAAGGCTCTCAGCGCCGCCGCCGATGGAGCCGGATAACCCTGCGCTTTTTCCTGATTGCATTACCACGCTGGCAATCAAGGCTACGCAGATGATTGCATCAATAATCATCAAGGCTGTGCTCACTACCTACACCCCCATTTTTGTCTTAGCTTATATTTTAACACAAAAGTCAAGAAAGCCCAAGCGAAAGATACTCTCTGTCCGACTACTCAGCCTCTAGAACTACTGGCTAAAGCCAGTCCTTCCACTTTTTCAGCTCCCACCGCTAAGAGCGTTTTAGCACATTCATCCATCGTAGCGCCAGTTGTAAAGATATCATCCACTAAGAGAATCCTTTTCCCTTGGATTAAGTTGCTTTTTTGTACCCGAAACGCGCCGCGAATATTTTTTCTTCTCTCATTCGACGGCAACTCCCATTGCGGCAGCGTCTCCCTCTCCCGAAGCAGCACATCAGGAAGCCATAAAAATCCTTGTTTGCGACTCCAAGAGGAAAACAGTAATTCGGTTTGGTTATAGCCTCGTTCTCGCCGCCGCTTCGGATGCAACGGCACTGGAACCACCGCATCTATACCTGCAAAGCGTACCGTTCCTGCCGCCTGCGTTAAAAGCCAAGCTAAAGCGGCTTGTTTATTATCCTCGCCATGGAATTTAATATCCTGCAACAAATGGCGCACCGCGCCGCTGTACTGACAAACAATGAAACAACCTGCCAAGTGCTTCAATCGATGCAACGCAGGAGACAAAGCTTTGAGGGAGAGCACCGGTCCTAAACATAAAGGACACCATTGCCCATGTTCCGCCACCGCTTTGCCGCAACCAGGGCATTTAGGAGGATACACCAGGTCTAGACAGGCTTTGACTAACGTCCCCAACAAGAAAACACGCCTCCTTTGAGGAAAAACCAATGCATTAAACCATACAGTTTAGTAAAAGCACTAAGCAAGTCGCTTTCGCATGAGATGTGAATAAATGATTAGCTCCTGCTCTAGCATGTTTCGCCTTTTAAGCGCTCCGCCAACAAGGAATACCTCTTCTTCGTCCGATCATTGCCTACGGCCGTATTAATTGCCGCTTGGCTGCCAAGAAGAATGACTTTCTCTTTCGCTCTGGTAATAGCCGTATAGAAAAGATTGCGCTGCAGCATGCGGTGATGTCCTGGCACAAGAGGCAAAATGACCACCGGGTATTCACTGCCCTGGCTTTTGTGTACGCTCATCGCATAAGCCAAAAGAAGCTGATCCCCTTCACCGGCCTCATAGACTACCTTTTGCTCCGGGTAACGCACCGTCACTTTGCCGTCTGCCAGTTCGCAAATTTGGCCGATATCACCGTTAAAGACGCCTTTTTCATAATTATTACGAATCTGCATAACTTTATCTCCCAAGCGGAGCACTTGATAAGGCAAATTCAATTCTCCCTTGCCTGGTCCCGGAGGATTAACCGCCTGCTGTAACAGCTTGTTGAGATTTTCCACGCCGCAAGCAAGTCGGTGCATCGGCGATAAGACTTGAATATCACGCAGCATATCATATCCTTGAGCCGGCAGCTCCTCTTGACACAAGCGCACCACCATCTCCGCCGTCATTTCATCGCTGCTGCAGGGATAAAACTGAAAATCCCGGCTGCTGCGGCAGTCCGGCGTATAGCCGCCATTAATGCGGTGAGCGTTTTCCACAATCCCTCCGCCTTGCGCCTGACGATACACTTCAGTAAGACGCACGACCGGTACCGCCTCCGAACGCATTAAATCCTTCAAAACGGCGCCCGGCCCCACCGAAGGCAGCTGATCCGCATCGCCTACAAAGATAACCCGGCAACCATCGGGTACAGCCTGTAGAAAACTATCTGTCAAGGGCATGTCCATCATGGACACTTCGTCCAAAATCACCACGTCCGCTTCAAGCTGCCTGTCGGCATCCCGCAAAAAGACCTGCGCCCCGGAACCGTCCACCGAAGCTTCCAAAAGTCGGTGTACCGTAGAAGCCTCTTTGCCGGTAGCTTCCGCCAGCCGCTTAGCCGCTCTGCCGGTCGGCGCACCGAGAAGAATCTTAAATCCTTCTTTTTCCAGTACCTCCAGCATACCGCGTACTACCGTCGTTTTGCCTGTTCCAGGTCCGCCGGTCAAAATCAAAACCCCGTGCTGTAGCGATGCCATCATGGCTTGCCGCTGCGCCTCCGCCAATTCTAAACCAGCCTGATCTTCCCACTGTTCCACAAGGCTTTCATAGTTTGCAGATCGCCCCGCACGCGCCCTGCAGGCAAGCTGTTTAAAGCGCTGGGCCACTCGGGTTTCCGCATGGTACAGATACCAGGGATACAGCAACGTCAAACCGTCCCAAGCTTCGCTGCAAAGCACGTCTTCCGCAATAAGCCGCCGCAAGCATTCTCCCACCTCCAGCGAATCCACACCTAAAAGCTTGCTGCATTCGCTGCGCAGCATTTCCTCCGGGATGCAGCAATGTCCGGCTTGTCCTACAAGAGACAAGGCGTATTCAATCCCCGCTTCCAAGCGTTCATCGCTGTTCCTAGGCCGCCCCATAGCTTGGGCCATTTGGTCTGCCGTACGAAAACCAATGCCATCGACTTCCGCCGCCAAGCGGTAAGGGTTGTTTTGCAGTATCTCCTGCGAAAGCGAACCGTAGACAGAAAAAATTTTAGCTGCATAAGCGCCGCTAACGCCGTGCATTTCCAAAAACAGCATCAGTTCACGCTGCTCGGAAACCTCGCTATAGGCATCATGTATGGCCTGTGCTTTTTTCTTGCCAATCCCGTCCACTTCCGCCAGCTTTTTGGGCGAAGCCATTAACACGTCTAGCGTCCGCTCCCCAAAGCGCTGCACCATCCGAGCGGCCAAAGCCGGTCCAATACCTTTAACAACGCCGGAAGCCAAAAAGCGTTCAATTCCTTTGATGCTTGTCGGCGCGACGCGCTTCAAAGACGCCACCTTGAACTGCCGACCAAAACGGGCATGTTCCACCCATTCGCCGCTCGCTTCCACAGCCTCGCCCACTAACGGCGCCGACATTTGACCGGTTACGGTGCAAGCGCCAGTACGCCCGTCCAGTTTCATGCGAAACACCGCAAAGCGGCCATCCGGACTTTGATAGGTGACGGAATCCACCGTCCCGGTGATGACTTCCATAAAAACTCCTTAGTATCATTGAACACAGAGCAACAGAGCAAACAGAGGAAATGCGGAGAAAATTACGTTCTCCTGCGTCTCCCCTGTTTTCTCTGTTTTTCTTTGTTACATCATTTACAGTTGCTATATTATTTCGCTTTACACAGCCAATTTCCTGCCTCTAAGCGTTATTCTTCCTGCAGCTCCAGCCACTGGGCATAGACTTCATCCAATTGGGCCGCCAATTTTTCTCTTTCTTCGGCCAAGCGCTGCATTTCCTCCGGCTGCTCCAGATTTTCCGGCAAGTATAGCTGCTGTTCATTCCATTTTAACAGCATTTCCAGCTCCGCAATACGCTCCTCCAGTTTAGGCAATTTACGTTCTGCGTCGCCTTTGCGGCGTGAAGCGCTCATCGCAACAGGAGCCGGTTCTTCTTTTGGGAGAGTTACCGCCGGTTTTGGCGCAGCACTCTGCTTGCCGGCCGGTTCCGCCGCTTCCTCTGCCAGCAGTTGCTGCGCTGCTTCTTTTTGCTCTTGATAGTAGCTGTAATTGCCCACATATTCCCGCAATACGCCGTCTTCCAGCTCCAAAATGCAATTGGCTACTTTATCGAGAAAATATCGGTCATGAGATACCACTAAAAAGGTGCCCGGAAACGCCATAATCGCTTCTTCCACCGCTTCACGCGCCGGAATATCTAAATGGTTCGTCGGTTCATCCAGCACCAGAAAGTTGGCCCCGGACAACATGAGCTTTAAAAAAGCCAGTCTCGCCTTTTCACCGCCGCTCAAGTCGTCAATACGCTTATACACGTCGTCACCGCGAAACAAGAACGCTCCCAAATAACCTCGGCTGCGCTCTTCGCTCAAATGGTACTCGCTCATAATTTCATCCAGCAAGCGATGCGGCCCATAGAGAGTCTCATGCTCCTGCGCAAAATAGCCCACTTTAACGCGATTTCCCAGTTTAATTTCGCCCCGTAGCGGCGTTAGCTCGCCCAGTACCAGCTTCAAAAGAGTTGTCTTCCCCGCGCCATTCGGCCCTACCAGCGCTACACCGTCGCCGCGCCGAATTAAGAGAGACAGCTTTTCAAAAATAGTACGGCTGCCATAGGCGGTAGCCACATTCTTGCACTCCAGCACCCGCTCGGCGCATTCCGCCGGCGGCGAAAAAGCAAAGTGATCAAAGCGGGCTTGCGAAGCCGGCAGCACAATGCGTTCCATACGAGCCAGACGTGTCTCACGCCCCCGAGCTTGTTTTGATTTAACCCCTGCCTTATAGCGTCGAATGAATTCTTCCGTCTGGGCAATAACGGTCTGCTGTTTCTCATAGGCCCGTTGCAAGGACTCCATACGCAGCGCTTTTTGTTCCAAATAGCGGCTGTAGTTACCTTCATAAGCGGTGACCGTGCCGCTTTCCAGCTCCAAAATACGCGTAGCTACGAGATCTAGGAAATAGCGGTCATGGGAGATAATCAGCATGCCCCCGGCGTAACCGCGCAAAAACTCCTCCAGCCACTTCGTCATGGCAATATCCAAATGGTTTGTCGGCTCGTCCAAAAACAAAAAGTCAGGCTGCCGCAAAAGCGCCCGAGCCAACAAAATACGCGTTTTCTGCCCGCCTGAAAAGGCAGCCGCCTCCCGCCCAAAATCATCTTCCGTAAAGCCCAGACCAAAGGCCACTTTGCGGATGGTTGCGTCTACCTCATAGCCGCCGCCACGCTCAAAATGCTCTGTTGCCCTGGCATAGGCCGCCATTTTCCGTTCCAGCTCTTCCGGTTCTTTTTCGCCGGCCAATTCCTTCTCCAACCGCCGCATCTCTTCTCCGCAAGCCAGCACATCCTCATACGCCTGGCGCAGTTCTTCATACAGCGTAACCGCTCCAAAATCGCCCTGCTGCTCTACATGCCCCACGGTTTCGCCGGCCGGCCAGGAAATCTGCCCTTTGTCATGCTGCTCCGTACCTAAAAGGCAGCGAAACAGCGTGGTTTTGCCAGCTCCATTGGCTCCAATAATGCCGATTTTATCACCGCGCCGCACTTCAAAAGATACATTTTGAAACAGCGTCTCTATACCAAAGGCTTTGCCTAGCTGCTGCACCCGAATCGTTCCCATTTTGCTCTCCCATCATTCGTCCCTAAAATCTGTTCTTAATTATAGCATACAAGAAACGGTTTCGGTGAAAATGGGAACGAAGCTCGACGATTGAACAAGAGTCGCGCTGAGAACCGGAGGGCGTGCAAGAAGGCGCGATGGAGTTAGAAATTTTGCATAAAACAATGGCGTAAAGCCAGAAAAAAGCAAGCCGCCTCGCAACGGAGACGGCTTGCTTAAGCTCAATGATATAGGTCTTAGCCTTCCAAGGTGCAGATCGCGTCAGGACGGCGTACTAAGAGCGCCGCCGTTTCCAGCACACGGAAGACATGGTTCATATTGGTGGCCCCCATATAGGCAGTGGCCATATCCTGACCGATGGCCAGATTCAAATTCTGTGTGCCTGTGGCCAAAACAACGGCTTTATTGCCGGATATAACATTCGAGTAGTGAACGCCGCCGGTCAAAATGGCTTTTACCTGATCCAGTTCCAGCATGCCCGTATTGCCGAAAACGCGCACCAGCTTACCGAATAGCATCGGGCTCACCACCATGGCGTACGGACCGTAATGACCCGCTTCAGAAAGAGCGCCTACGGCTTTCACTACATCCGCTAACGCTGCGCCAGTCTCGCTCCAGTCGCTCATCTTCTGCGTCAGACGGCCGGCCACATTAAAGAGCCCGGCATGTCCTAGCTCCGCATTGCCGTTAAAAATCAAAGAATCTTCCTGCACCGCCACATAGTTGGCCGCCACCGCTGCTGTCGATACATCCAGAGGCAATCCCAGATGCCGGTCCGCTTCCACATCGCGCCACATAATTTTGAAATCCTTATACAACATTGGCAGATTCACAGTCGCTCGATGGCTGGCTTCCACCACAAATTCTTCCGTTTCTCCTACCATATCAATCCCGGTGGGAGATTTTCCGCTGAATACGGAATAGGGAATACTGTACACGCCCGAGCCCATGGGGCCCAAAACATCGATTACACGACGCGCTACCAACATAGTACGCGCGGTTTCAACTACCGCTTGATCTACGCGAGCCCATTCGCCGTCTGTCAAAGGCGCTGATTTACGATCTAAATAATCCATGTTCATTCCTCCTTATTTTTTACCAAACAAGCTGCCTACGGTCATCGCCGGAGCCTCTTCCGTCTCGCCCTCAACCACATGCTCGCCTCCAGCGGTATGGTCTTCTAAAAACTTTTCTTTTTGAATTTCATCAATCCGCGTAATTAAATGAGTCAGTTCAGCTACATGCTCTTTTTCATCATCCCGTATGTGCGCCAAAAGGCCTTTAATTTCTTCGTTATCAATATTGTCAATATGCCACTGGTATTGGTTGATGGCTTCCAATTCGCCCACCAAATCCTCACGCAGCCAAATCAACGTCTGTTCCAACGGAGTTGCTTCTCGGGACTCATTTTTTCCATAAGCCATGTATATCTCCTCCTAGTAATTAATTCTATTGTTTCATTTCTTCACAAATAAGAATTATCCTTCTTTTAATTTTCTGTCTTTTATGGAAATCAAGCTCTATTTTCTTAGAAAAGATCAGCTTGAGAAAAAAAGAAAACCGCTTACGCGGTTTTCCCTCTTCTAGCCTATTCCACTTTATATTTTTTCCCTACAGCCGCCCCGTAAACGACGAAACGCTCTTCTTCGCCTAAATCCAAAAGATCATGCAGCGCTTCATCATCAAAAGCGCCGATGGCGCAGCAGCCACAGCCAACTGCTTCGCTGCTAAGATACAAATTCTGACAAACATGGCCTGCGTCTAAAAATAAATAGCGATAGCCTCGTTCGCCGTAACGCCAAGTCATGCGCGGCGATTCGGCCACCCAAAAAAAGCTGACCGCACTGTTTTTTACAATTTCCTGTCCTTTGCAAGCATGACTGAGCACTGCCGGCCAAGCCGCCTCTGTGCTCAACTGCTGTAGTTGATGATCCAGCGCCAAAAAGCGATATAACCCCGGTTCCAATCCTTCGACGCGGTTAATGAGCAAGTACGTCTCCAAGGCATGCCGCGCCCCGGCGGAAGGAACAGTCCGAAAGGTAGCCGCCCGCGGCACTACCTGCTTGACCCCTTGGGTGCACCAAAGTAGGAAGGACAATTCCTCCTGGGTCAATGCCTTACTGGCGTATTCGCGGACGCTTGTACGCAATTCAACAAAGGCTAAAAAATCCACCGGCATAGCTGGAAAGGTATCCGGCTGCGGCAAGTTAAAAATAGGCAGTTCCCGGTCAACTTCCGTTTCCAGCCGCGGCTGCGCCAGCCCCATCTGCTGGGGTGTCGGCACGCCGCCGTCCAAACGAGTTTTCTTTAAGAATTCCTGCCCCGCAGGCTTTCGCATTAGGCTTTGCCTCCTTTGCCTTTTTTACGACGCCCTTTTAACTCCAGCAGCAGCTGCTGCGGCGTCAGCTCATGGAAGGCCAAAAGCACTAGGCAGTGATACCACAAGTCAGCCATTTCGTAGAGAATTTCCCCAGCGTCGTGATTTTTCGAGGCAATAATGGTTTCCGCCGCCTCTTCGCCGACCTTTTTAAGAATCTTATCCTGTCCTTTTTCAAAAAGATAGGTTGTATAAGATCCTTCTACAGGCGTCAATTTGCGTTGATGAATGACATCATACACTTCGCCCAGTACCGCTGGCAGCGATGCGCCATACACTTCAGAGGCGTCCACTTCCGGCGCCAGCACAGCCGTTTTATTCTCTAAGCGCCGGCTGAAGCAAGAAAAGGTTCCTTCGTGGCAGGCAACGCCGCTTTGCTCCACTTTAACCAGCAGGGTATCGCCGTCGCAGTCATAGAAAATATCCTTTACCTTTTGCACATGACCGGAGGTTTCTCCTTTTTGCCACAACCGCCCGCGGCTGCGGCTGAAAAACCAGGTCACACCGCTGGCCAGAGTCTTCTCCAGCGCTTCTTTATTCATATAAGCGACCATCAGCACCGCGTTTGTTGCTTCATCCTGAATGACCGCGGGCAATAATCCCTGAGCGTCAAATTTTAGTTGTTCCCATTCCATTAATAACGCACCTCCACTTGGCGGCTTCGCAAATAGTCCTTGACCTGCCGCACTGTAAACTGTCCATAGTGAAATACCGAGGCCGCCAGCACTGCATCTGCTTTGCCAGCCGTCAACACATCATAAAAGTGACTCATTTCGCCAGCGCCGCCGGAGGCGATTACCGGAACATTGACCGCCTCCGCCACAGCGCGTGTCAGCGGGATGTCATAGCCGTCCTTCGTGCCATCCTTATCCATGCTTGTGAGCAGAATTTCTCCGGCTCCCAGTTCTGTAGCCTTGCGGACCCATTCCAATACATCCATACCTGTCGGCGTCCTGCCGCCATTGACATAGACTTCCCAGCGATTATCACCGCAGGCTTTAGCATCTACCGCCAGCACAATGCACTGCCGCCCAAAGGCGTTCGCGCATTCACGCAGCAGTTGAGGATTTTTGACAGCCGCCGTGTTAAAGGAAGCCTTATCGGCTCCGGCTTTCAGCATGCGACGCACATCATCCACGCCGCGAATACCGCCGCCAACGGTAAAGGGGATAAAGACTTTTGAAGCCGTACGCTCCACTACCTGCACCATAGTATTGCGTTCTTCACACGAAGCGGTGATATCAAGAAAAACCAATTCGTCCGCCAATTCTCCGTCATAACGCTCCGCTAGCTCCACCGGATCGCCAGCGTCGCGGAGACCGACAAAATTGGTCCCTTTCACCACTCGGCCGTCTTTTACATCTAGACAAGGAATAATACGTTTCGTCAGCATGCCCCCTCGCCTCCCTTCGCCGCCTGCAACGCCTCTGCTAAATCCAAGCTGCCTGTATAAAGAGCCTTGCCGATAATGACGCCCTCTACGCCGCGCGAAGCGACACGGCCAACTTCGCGAATATCCGTCAAGTCCTTGACGCCCCCCGAAGCAATAACCGGAATTCCCGCCGCTTCCGCCAAGCGCGCAGTAGCCTCGGCATTGACGCCGCTTAACGTTCCGTCGCGGCTGATATCGGTATAAATAATGCGGGCCACCCCTACCGCCGCCATGCGTTTTGCCAACTCCGTCGCTTCCATGCCGCCGCTGACACCCCAGCCTTCCACCGCTGCAATGCCGTCTTTAGCGTCAATGCCCACAACAATGGCGTCACCAAAAATACGACAGCCTTCTTTAACCAATTCAGGCTGGCGCACCGCCACAGAGCCGAGAATCACCCGGCGTACGCCTTTAGTCAAAAGCAGCTCCACCGTTTGCAGGTTGCGAATGCCGCCGCCAAGCTGTACAGGCATAGTTACGGCCTTTAATATTTCTTCTATTGCTGGCAGATTAGCAGGCTTCCCCGCTAAAGCGCCGTCAAGATCGACCACATGCAGATATTCTGCACCGGCTTCTTGCCAGCGCTGCGCCATCGCGGCAGGGTTATGGCCATAGACCGTTTCCTGGTCAAAGCGCCCTTCCGTCAAACGGACACAGTTGCCGCCGCGAATATCAATTGCCGGAAAAAGTATCATGGCTGCCACTCCTTAAAGTTTTTCAAGATCTGCAAACCAACGGTTCCGGATTTTTCCGGATGAAACTGCACGGCCTGCACATTGCCTTGGCCGACTGCGGCCGTAACGTCCCCGCCGTATTCCGTCACCGCCGTCACCAGCGATGCATCCTCCGGCACCGCATGGTAGCTATGCACGAAATAAACAAAGCTTCCCTCTGGCAGTCCTTGAAACAAAACTGATTCCTGCCGCCAAGTCAGACTGTTCCAGCCCATGTGAGGAATTTTCAGTCCCGGAGCTTCTATCAACTTGACTTGCCCTTGAAAAATCCCTAATCCCGGCACGCCAGGATCTTCTTCACTGCCCTCAAAAAGCATCTGCAGCCCTAGGCAAATGCCCAATAGAGGCTTACCAGCTGCTGCTGCTTCCTGAATGGCCGGAACCAAGCCGTACCTTTCCAGGTTTCCCATGCAATCGCCAAAAGCGCCAACCCCTGGCAGAATCACTTTATCCGCGCTTAAGATATCTTCCGGCTTGGATGAGACGCGCACCTCGGCGCCCAGCCGTTCCAAGGCTTTTTGCACGCTGTGCAGATTGCCTCGCCCGTAATCAATAATGTTGATCATACGCCTCTCTCCTCCATGCCTTTTTATTTAATCCAAGGTTCCTTTCGTCGAAAGAACGCCCCTCACCCGGCTATCTTTAGCCATGGCGTCCGCTAGCGCCCGTCCCAGCGCTTTAAAGATGGCTTCTACCATATGATGGGCGTTCTTGCCGGATAACAGGCGTACATGCAAAGTTAGCCCTGCATGCACCGATAAAGCCCGCAAAAACTCTTCCACCAGCTCCAAATCAAAGTCTCCCACCTTGCCAAAAGGCAGCTGCGCATCAAACACAAGGTACGGACGGCCGCTGATATCCAGGCTGACCATCGCCAGCGCCTCATCCATCGGTACAAAAGCCGTGCCATAGCGAGCAATGCCGGCCTTATCTCCCAGCGCCTGCTGCAGCGCCTGCCCCAGGCAAATGCCGGTATCCTCCACCGTATGGTGGCCGTCCACTTCCAGATCCCCCTGCACTTCCAGTTGCAAACCGAAAAAGCCGTGCTTTCCCAGCAAAACCAGCATATGGTCAAAAAAGCCAAGACCTGTCTGTACTAGCGGTGTTTTCGGTTCATCCAGTTGTACTGAAAGACAAATTTTCGTTTCCGCCGTGCGGCGCTCTACCGCAGCCGTACGCATTAGCTTCGCTCCCAAAAAGCGCGCATTTCCCGAAGCAACGCATCGTTCTCCATAGAAGACCCGACGCTAATTCGGAAACAGTCGCTCAATTCGCCGCCAAAATTGCGGATACAGATGCGTTTTTCCATTAAATATGCTACCATTTCTTGCGTTTTAGCACTGCGCCCAAAGATAAAATTCGTCTCAGACGGATACACTGTCAAATCTTGGATCTTACCCAGTTCTGTAGCCAAGCGCTTACGCTCCAACACCAAGGTATCAATCAAAGGTTGAAACTCGTCGCGCATCTGCCATACGGTTTCCGCCACTACCAAAGATATTGCGCTCACATGGTAAGGCATCATCAGCTTGCTGATCATCGTTGTAACCTGCGCGTCAGCCAACATGTACCCCACCCGCGCCGCCGCCAAACCATACGCTTTGGAGAAGGTTCTGGCTACAATAAGATGTCTGTATTTAGGCAGCAAATCCACCACAGAATCCCCGTAGAACTCCATATAGGCTTCATCCGCCACAACCGGACAAGGCGCACCGGCAATGATGCGTTCAATTTCCTCGCGCGGCGTCACCGAGCCAGTAGGATTATTGGGGTTGCAAAGCAGAATCACCGCGGCATTGTTTTCTCTAGCCGCCTGCAGCACTTTAGCCGCATCCAGTTGGTATTGTTCATTAAGAGCAACCGGCACAGCCACGCTGTCCGTAATTTTCGCATAAATACCATACATGGAAAAAGAAGGCGTCGGATAGACAATGCCTCTCCCCGGTCCGCCTAATGCATGACAGATAGCAGCCAAAATCTCGCTGGAGCCGCCGCCTACCTGCACCTCTTCGACAGCTAAGCCATAGGATTCAGCAAGCATTTCCCGCAGCCCCATTTTCCCCAGATCCGGATAGCGGTTAAAGGCCAAACAAGCCAAACGGTCCTCTACTCGCTCCGCCACCCTTGGCGGCAGATTAAAGGGGCTTTCGTTTGCATCCAGTTTTACAGCCCAATCGCTTTCTTCCACAGTATATACCGGCAGTTCTTCTAAGCCGGGACGATAGGTCCACATCAGTCATTCCTCCTTACCTTTACTGCATTGGCATGCGCCTGCAAGCCCTCCGCTTCGGCCAAGCGAATGACGTCATCCGACACGGCTGCCAGCGCTTCCTGAGTGTATGCAATCAGGCTGGTTTTCTTCATAAAAGTCTCTACATTGAGTACCGAATAAAATCTCGCTGTGCCGCCGGTAGGCAGCACATGGTTGGGCCCAGCAAAATAATCGCCCAAAGGCTCCGGCGAATAAGGCCCTAAAAAGATGGCTCCTGCATGCCTTAGCAGCGGCAGCAAAGCAAAGGGCTGCGCCGTCAACACCTCCAAATGCTCCGGAGCGGCTACATTGGCCAATTCCGCCGCTTCCTCAATGGAGTCCGTCACTAAAATCAGACCGCTCTTTTCTAAAGCCGCCTCCGCCATCTCACGGCGCGGTAAAAGAGCCAACTGGCGCTCCAATTCGCTTTCTACTGCTGCCGCCAAAGTTTCGCTATCTGTAATCAAGATGCTCGAAGCCAGTACATCATGCTCAGCCTGACTAAGCATATCTGCGGCAATATAATCCGCTCGAGCGCTATTGTCCGCTAAAATTAAAATCTCGCTAGGTCCTGCCAGCATATCAATATCACAGTGGCCGTAGACGGCTTTTTTGGCTAACGTAACAAAAATATTGCCCGGTCCGGTAATTTTATCCACTTTGGGCACGGTTTCCGTACCGAAAGCCAGCGCAGCCACGGCTTGAGCGCCGCCCACTTTAAAGACCCTATGCACTCCGGCTTCGCGCGCTGCCGCCAATACGCAGGGAGCTAAACGCCCTTGACGATCTGGAGGAGCTACCATGATAATTTCCCGCACGCCAGCAACCGCCGCTGGTACAGCATTCATAATAACCGACGAAGGATAGGTGGCTGTGCCTCCTGGTACATACAAGCCAACTCGGTCCAACGGCCGACTGTTCTGCCCCAGCATAGCCCCATGCTCTCGATACGTCAGCCACGATTTGGGCAGCTGTTCACTGTGGTAGCGACGCACATTAGCCACAGCCCGACGAATGCTTGCCAATAACGCCTCATCTACCGATTGACAAGCTTCCTCCCACTCCGCCGCCGTCACTTCCAACGTATCCGCCGTCAACTGCGCCCCGTCAAAGCGCTGTGTATAATCGCAAAGAGCTTCATTTTTACGGCAACGCACATCGTCCACAATCCGCTGCACAACCTGTACCGCAGATAATTCCTCCCCAAAGGATTCTTTAATACGCGCCTTCGCCTTTTCTCCCAGCTCCACTTCGTCAAAAGCAGGCTTGCGCAGCAACGCTTCACAGCCTTCACGGCCTAATTCTCTACTATTTTTTCTGCGAATCATTGCTTCCCCTCCTCCTGCAACAAAGCGCGAAGCCCTTCTACCATCGCTTGGATACGGTCAAACTTCATTTTAAAGCTCACGCGGTTAGCGATAAAGCGAGCTGTCGCCTCTTCAATCGGTGCAATTTCATCCAATTGATTTTCCTTCAAGGTCGTGCCTGTTTCCACGATATCCACAATCAGCTCCGCCAGCCCCACCATAGGCGCCAGTTCAATCGAACCGTTAAGCTTAATAATTTCTACTTGAATTCCTTGCTGATAGAAAAAGCGTTCCGCCACGTTAGGATATTTTGTAGCCACCCGCATGTGCGCATAATCGCTCAGCTTCTCTCGCTTCATGGCCCGCGGCACTGCAACCATCAAACGACAGCGTCCAAAACCGAGATCCAGCAGTTCATAAACATCCCGCTCTTCTTCCAGCAATACGTCTTTGCCAATAATCCCCACGTCCGCCGCTCCATATTCTACATAGGTCGGCAAATCCGCTGTTTTGGTAATAATAAAGCGCACTTTCTTTTCTTCGTTCGTCAATACCAGCTTGCGTGATTTTTCGCTGAGATCATCGGCTGTATAGCCAATGCGTCCCAATAATTCCGCCGCTTTGGCAAACAATTTCCCTTTAGGCAAAGCTACCGTCAGGTAATTCATATCACTCGAAGTCATTGCGCCGCCTCTTTTCCGTTAATTCTTTATCTAGTTAAAGTGCTAATACGTAGATATTAACACTTGTAAAAAGATTCGTCAAGATGTGTAGGATTTTGCCAAAGAATGTCGAATAAGAAAAACTATTCGTGTTATTTCAATGTTTACAGGAGGGTTTTTCTATGCCCGCATTTCATATTGTCGTTCTTAATAAGCTAAAGCAGGAGCATCTAGAAATGATCGAGGCCGCCGCACCGGGCAGCACCATCATTTCCTGCACCCTGGAAGAAGCCAGCATCCACATGGACAAAGCGGACATTCTCCTGGCGTGGGGCTTTAATGACATTCGCCCGCTCTTTTTATCCGCTTCCCGTCTGCACTGGGTTCATTCTCTCAGCGCCGGCGTAGAAAAGCTGACCTTCGCGGAGATGCGTCGCAGCCAGTGCTTGCTTACCAACTCGCGGGGCATTCACGGCATCCCTGTTTCCGAGCACGTTTTGTCCATGATGCTTTCTTTTTCCCGCAGCCTGCCGGGATGCGCTAAAAATCAAGCAGCTCACCTTTGGAAACGCGTGTCCTGTGATGAGGTGCACGATAAAACCATTGGCATCTTAGGCTTGGGTAGCATTGGACGAGAAATTGCCAAAAAGGCAAAAGCGTTCAGCATGAATGTTCTGGCCATGAAAAGGGAAGAAACCTCTGAGCTTTTCGTTGACCAGCTTTATAAGCCTCATGAACTAATGGAAATGCTGCCACAATGCGATTTCGTCGTCGTCTCTCTGCCTTTGACGGAAGAAACCAAGGGCCTCCTAACGCTGGAACAGTTCCGCGCCATGAAATCTTCCGCTTATTTTATCAACATCGCCCGCGGTGAAGTACTTGTAGAAGCAGATTTAATTACCGCCCTGCAAGAAGGCTATATCCGCGGCGCCGGCTTGGACGTTTTTGCCCAGGAACCGTTGCCGACGGATTCGCCGCTTTGGGATATGCCTAATGTCATCATAACGCCCCATGTAGCCGCACTATCTCCCTACTACCTAGACCGCGCTATTAAATTGTTCGCCGACAATCTTACCCGGCTCATTCATGACCGGGAAATGTTTAACATTGTCGACAAGACGAAAGGGTATTAAACTTATCAATTTAAATCGTCGGCTTGCCGCAATAAGGTCAGCTCCGGAGGCTCCTCTGCTTCCGGAGCTTTATGATGCTTTTTTACCGCCTCTACCAATGCGGTTTCGCACCCTGCCGCTAAAAGCAGGCGCGCACTGCGTTCCGGATGGTGAAAATAGACATGAATGGCGTGTCGTAGGTTACGCAGCCTGCCCCCTCTGCCTTCACGCCCCCATTTGCGAATTCCCGGCGCTAGGCGATGCAGCAGCACCATGGCAATTTTATCCTGAGTGCTGACATCGCCTTTTATTTTGCCTACGTCATGTAGAAGCGCCAAACGAATGAGAAAACGCTCCTCTATATCCTTCCTGCCTACTGCAAGCCGCCTGGCGCTCCGTACTACACCCAAGCAATGATATTGATCCGGCAGGTTCATACCCCAAAACAGTTTTTGCTCCGCCTCATTTAAATAGGCTTGCACCAAATCCCGATCCTCATCGGTTATGACGGCATGGAGCGCCGCCCATACCTGCCGCACGCGCTGTTGCCACATAACAATCAATCTCCTGTAAAGTATTCCAGTCGCCCGCAGCAACGGCCCTCACAGCGTTGTTTCGCTTCAGTATGATTTTCCTCTTGCGCCGCCAGCTCGACCCTCAGCCCCTCCTGGCGCAAGCTTGTCGCCCGTTGAATCGCTTGCACCAAGCCTTTCTTTGCCCAAGAAATATATACATCGCTTTTCGCGGCGCAAACCTCCAGTTTTTGCCTTTGTCTCGCCAAGAGGACTCGTTCAATTCCCAAGGCAAAGCCGGTAGCCGGACAATCCTGCCCGTAAGCGCCCGCCAACTGGTCATAGCGTCCGCCGCCAAGCACCGGAAAACCAAGCCCTGGCGTGTACGCTTCAAAAACCATGCCTGTATAATAGGAGAAATTACGAAAAACTCCTAAATCAAAAACCACATGCTCCGCCACCCCATAATGCTCCAGCAAGGCGTAAATTTGGGCTAAATTATCGAGCGCCCGGCGGCTGACGTCATTATTCACTAAGCTGCGGGCTTCTTCCAGCAATTCTCGTTTGCCATGCAGCAAAGGAATCCGGCGTAAAAGCTGCTGCACTCCTGCAGAAATGCCACTGTCTGCGAGCAATTTTTCCAAACCGACTAAATCCCGGCTTGTTAAAGCCTGGCGAATTTCACGGCTTTGTTCTCCCTGCAAGCCAGCTTCCATTAAGAGACCATTGATAAAATCAACCTGTCCTAAGCTGATTTGAAAGGAACCCAATCCGGCATCCAACAGACTTTCCACTGCTAAAGCCACTACTTCGGCGTCCGCCGTAGCGCCGCCTTCACCCAAAAGTTCAACCCCTGCCTGGTAAAATTCGCATTGCCGTCCGGCCTGCGCCTCTTCATAGCGAAACACATTCGCTAAATAGCAAAGCCGCAGCGGAGCTTCCTGATCCTTCAGACGGGTAGCCGCCACTCTGGCAATGGGAGTGGTCATGTCCGGCCGCAAAGCTAAAAGACGATTATGACGGTCGAAGAACTTGTATAAATGCGCCTCAATCCCTTCGCTGCCAGCCTGCAAAGTTTCCATATACTCCATAGTAGGGGTAATGATCTCCTCATACCCCCAACGAGCAAACAAACGAATAAGGCTTTCCTCCACTTGTCGTTTTTGTCCTACTTCGCCCGGCAGGAAATCACGCATCCCATAGGGAATTTTAGGTACAAATTCATTTTTTCTCATGTATCTCTTCGTCTCCTTGCTCCGCCTCATTTTTGACTTCCATACGTTCTAAAATCAGCTTGTAGCCGTCAGCGCCGTAATGCAAACAACGCTTGACACGGCTGATCGTAGCGGTGCTGGCTCCGGTACGATCTACAATTTCATCATAGGTATGTTTTTTACGCAGCATCCGAGCTACTTCCAACCGCTGCGCCAGCGCCTTAAGCTCGCTAATTGTACAAATGTCTTCAAAGAGTTGATAACATTCTTCCACTGTTTCCAACTGCAATACTGCTTCACACAAATGGTCGGTAAGAACATCTTTCAACTTCGGATTTACCATTAGATTACCCCTTTCATCAACACATGAACATCTTATACATATTCTCTCTTTCCCTTCAAAGTCCTCCCTTCACTTCTTTTCTTCTTTAGTTTGTGAAAATATTTTTTTCTTGACAGCGCTCTAGACGCGTGCTAAAGTTATTCTCACGTAATCAATTGCATCCGTAAGCATTTGATTTTTAAGAACTGATAATTTCATATTTTTTCATCAAGAGCTGGCAGAGGGACGGGCCCGATGAAGCCGCGGCAACCATCACATAGGTGAACGGTGCCAATTCCTGCAGGATACGCCTGGCAGATGAAGAACTGAGTTGTACTCATGACGTCTCTTCGCTTGCCACGAAGAGATTTTTTGTATTTACATGCATTTGCAGAGAGGGGATTCACCATGATTCAGCTAGAAAACATCGAAAAAACCTATCCCGCTTCCAGCGGCTCCGACGCCGTTCACGCCTTGCGGGGCATCAGTCTCACCATTGAAGAGGGAGAGATTTTTGGAGTCATAGGCAAAAGCGGCGCTGGCAAGAGCACCCTTATTCGCTGCATCAATCTTCTGGAGCGGCCTACTGCCGGAACCGTTACTGTTAACGGCCAAGAACTGACTTCCTTTAATGAACAACAGCTCCGGGAAGCGCGCAAAAAAATCGGCATGATTTTTCAGCATTTCAATCTGCTTTCCTCCCGCACAGTATTTGAAAACATAGCCTTCCCCTTAGAGTTGGCTGGTGTCAGCAAAAAAGAAATCGAACAAAAAGTCAGCCGCCTCTTAGAGTTGGTCGAGCTCTCCGACAAGCGTGATCAATATCCGGCGCAACTTTCTGGCGGACAAAAACAGCGCGTAGGCATCGCTCGCGCACTGGCAAACCAGCCAACCGTGCTGCTTTGCGATGAAGCCACCTCCGCTCTAGACCCGCAGACCACCAAAGCCATTTTAGAGCTACTGAAAAATATTAACAAGCAACTTGGCCTGACCATTGTGCTCATCACGCACGAAATGCAAGTCATTAAAGAAATTTGCGACCGTGTCGCAGTCATTGAAAACGGCGTCATCAGCGAAGAAGGCCCTGTTTTGGATGTATTCACCCAGCCTAAAACCGATACAACAAGAGAATTCATTCGCACCATCATTAACCATGATCTGCCGGAAGTTCTCGCAGACGTGGCTTTCTCTTCTACCCCCTTGCCGGAAGGCAATCTGGTACTGCGCCTATCCTTCTTAGGGCAATCCGCCGAAGAGCCTGTTATCGCTACTTTGATTCGTCAGTATCAAGTCACGCCCAACATTCTCTACGGCAACATCGACCACATTCAAAGCACTCCCTATGGTACGCTCATTTTAGAACTGTCAGGCGCGCAAACAGATCTAGATGCGGCCTTAGCCTATTTGAAACAACGCAATCTTGGAATTGAGGTGATCGGCTATGTCTCAAGACATGCTTCTCTTGCTGGTTAAGTCTTTGGGAGAAACCACCTATATGGTAGCTTTTTCCTCCTTTGTCGCCGCTCTTTTCGGCATTCCCTTGGGTGTCATTTTAGTCACAACTGACAAAGGACACATCCTGGAAAATTTAGCTCTCTATCGCGTTTTAGGCGCTATTGTTAACGCTTGCCGTTCGGTTCCTTTTATTATTTTGATGGTAGCCATCATTCCTGTCACCCGTATGATCGCGGGAACCTCTATTGGCACTGACGCCGCGGTTGTGCCCTTAAGTTTGGCCGCCATTCCCTTTTTAGCTCGTATTGTAGAAACCGCTATTAAGGAAGTAGATTATGGATTGGTGGAAGCTGCGCAAGCTATGGGCGCGTCGCCGCTGGCCATCATTACCCGGGTGCTTTTACCAGAGTCTATGCCTTCCATCATTTCGGGATTAACCTTAATGGTCATTAGCCTTGTAGGCTATTCCGCCATGGCCGGCGCCATTGGAGGCGGCGGTCTGGGGGATTTGGCCATTCGCTATGGTTATCAGCGTTTTCGCGGTGATGTGATGTTGGCAACGGTTGTCGTTTTGGTCGCTCAGGTACAAATCATCCAATCCTGCGGCGATCTGATTGCAGCCAAGCTCAATAAAAAATAAGAAAATTTCAAGGAGGTAATTTCTATGAAAAAAAAATCTCTGCTTCTTCTGGTAGTTCTTCTCTCGTTGACCTTGGTTATTGCCGGTTGCGGCGGCAATGACTCCAAACCCGCAGCGCAAAATGCCAAAACCGTTCTGAAAGTCGGCGCCACTCCGGTACCGCATGCGGAAATTCTCAACGTCGTTAAGCCGATTTTAGCTAAAGAAGGAATCGACCTGGTAATCGTCGAAATGAACGATTATGTACGTCCAAATCTTGCGGTAGCGGATAAGGAACTGGACGCCAACTTCTTTCAGCATGTACCCTACTTGAATAAATTCATTTCTGAACGCAATTTGCAGTTGGCTTACACTACAAAAGTTCATATTGAGCCTATGGGCGTATATTCTCAAAAAATTAAAAATCTTAACGACTTAGCCGATGGCGCTCAAGTTGGCATTCCCAATGACCCGACAAATGGCGGACGCGCCCTTTCTCTGCTGGAAAAAGCCGGTTTACTGAAACTTAAGGAAGGCGTTGGCGTAAACGCTACGATTTCCGATATTGTCTCCAACCCCAAAAACCTAAAAATCCGTGAACTCGAAGCGCCGCAACTGCCTCGTTCTCTTGAAGATCTGGCTATTGCCGTTATCAACACGAACTATGCGCTAGAAGCCAAATTAGTCCCTGCTAAAGATGCTTTGTTCATTGAGCAGAAGGATTCTCCTTACGCTAATATCTTGACGATTCGCAAGGGAGATGAAAATCGTCCTGAAATTCAAAAGCTGACGAAAGCGCTGACCTCTGACGAAGTGAGGAAATTCATCAACGAGAAATATCAAGGTGCAATCGTTCCAGCGTTTTAATCTGACGTGCAGCCCCTGTGCGGAAGCAACGCTGCGTTGCGCCTGCATGGGGGTTTTTCTATGTCAAATCGCAAACTAGCCATCTTACTAGTAAGTCTTTTAGTAGTTATGATCGGCATTGGCTATGCCGTGGCCATTATGACCAGCACGGTCAAACCGATTAAAGTGGGCATTGTGGCCGGACCGCACGAAGACATCTTAAAGGTCGTACAAAATGTCGCTGAAAAAGACGGCCTGCACATTCAAGTCGTAAAATTCAACGATTATGTCAAAATCAATGAAGCCCTGGCCAATGAAAAGATAGACGCCAATATTTTTCAGCCGGAAGCCTATTTAACAACTGTCAATAAAGACCGTGGTTTTAAATTGCAAGCAGCAGCCAAGACGGTACTTTTCCCCCTGGGTTTTTATTCAAAAAAAATCTCCAGCCTCAATGATTTGCCGCGCGGGGCTGTTGTCGCCCTGCCCCAGGATCCGATCAGTCTGAGCCGAGCCTTGCTACTGCTCCATAAAAGCGGCGTCATCGCCTTGCGGCAGGATGCGCTGCCAGCCCCTACGCTGGAAGATATACAGGGAAACCCCTTGGGGCTTGTCTTCAAAACAGCTATGGCCAATACACTTCCCAGACATATGGAAGACGCACATCTCTTAGGCATTCCCAGCGGCTATGCTTTTTCATACGGCCTAGCGCCCAACAAGGCTCTGCTCATGGAACCGGCATCCTCCGCCTATGCGCATGTCATTGCCGTACGCGAAGGCGAAACCGATAACCGTTCCCTCCAGCTATTTATCAAAGCGTACCACTCTCCTGAAGTACGCAATTACATTGAAGAACATTTTCAAGGCACTATTTTACCAGCTTGGTAAAACGTTCTCTCGGTGTGAACACTTGACTTTTTGCAATGTTCTTGTTATACTTAAATCAAAGAAAAGGGTAGATGAAGAGAAAGTCGCCGGAAGCAGTGGCGACAGGTAGCTCGACAACTACCACAGTCAGGGGTGAGTCCAATGAAAGAGGAAGCAGAGTTTCGGTCACCATGTAAGGGGGCGGTCGTATCAGCAAACAATTGGGCAGTCCCACAACTGAATAACTGACTAAACGAAGTGCATCAAGTGTATGCACCGAAGAGCGCGATTCCTATCGTGCGAAAAAATAGAAATCCCCGGTCGACTGGCTGAGTCGACCGGGGATTATTTATTGTGAAGAAGCGACAATGCCATACAAGACAATTTCATTAACGCTATTCGCCATCTCGTCAATATTATCTTGCACAAAACCCTGAAACACCATCATTACGATCACGCTAAAAATACCGCAACCCACAAGGCGGGTTTCGCAGTCTCGCAAAGCTCCTGCTTCAATACCTTGCAAAATAACAGCCTCCAGGCGGCCTATATTACGACAAAACCATTGGTTGTATTTTTCCATGGTCTGCTGCGGCACCGCCGCCAATTCCGGAGCTCCTAAGCCACGCATTTCATGCATCATGACGCGCCATAAATCCGCATTCACCATAAAAAACGCTAAAAACTCCCGAATCAGCGTATGGATTTTTTGCAGCGGCGGCTCTGAAGAATTAACAATCGCTTCGGCAACCTCTTCAAACGGAGCGCTCCGCTCTTGTATCAAGGTATAAAAAAGCTGCTCCTTATTGACAAAATAGTTATACACTGTACCTTTGCCTGTATCGGCTAGGGCAATGATTTCATCAACGGTCGCTTTATGATAGCCCTTTCTTGCAAACACTACGCCTGCCGCATCCAGAATCTGTTGTCTTTTACTCCGGACCTCTGCCGCTGCTTCCGAGGCGTGTCGCTTGCGCATGGCCTAGTTCCCCCTATATAAAAAGTGCGGGGGCCTTCCGCCCCCGCCTGCTTATGAACGCGCCGCTTGATTCAAGACGGCGTTTCTTAGTTGAAGCCTGATTCGATTACATTATAGTTCCATTTCTCACAGTCTGTCAACCAAGATCCCCGGAAAGATAACTTAGCGGCGAGCCAACGCTCGATACGCGATATCTTTACGATACTGAACACCTTCAAAGGAAATACATTTGACTCCTTTATACGCTGTCGCTACTGCTTCAGCAATATCAGCGCCGCTGGCGGTAACCCCCAGCACTCGGCCTCCTGCAGTAACAATATTCCCGTCCGCCGACAGGCCGGTTCCCGCATGAAATACGACCGTTCCTGCTGCTGCAGCCTCAGCCAAACCCTGGATAACGTCTCCCTTACGGTAGCTTTCTGGATACCCGCCAGCCGCCATAACTACGCATACGGTGCTGCTTTGCTTCCACTTGACCTCTGTTGTCGCCAGCTTGCCATCTATGCATGCCAGCATAATCTCAACCAGGTCGCTTTCCAGCAAAGGCAATACCACTTGGGTCTCCGGATCGCCAAAGCGCGCGTTAAATTCAACTACGCGAGGGCCTTTCTCCGTAATCATCAGCCCGGCATAGAGCACGCCTTTATAGGGACAGCCTTCTGCCGCCATAGCTTTAACCATAGGCTGCAAAACTGTTTCCAAAGTCTGCTTTAAAATAGACTCCGTAGCCACCGGAGCCGGAGCATAGGCGCCCATGCCGCCCGTATTCGGTCCTTGATCGCCGTCAAAAATACGCTTATGGTCTTGAGCCGCGACCATTGGCACTACCGTTTCGCCATCGGCAAAAGCCAGCAAAGAAGCTTCTTCTCCCTGCATAAACTCTTCGAGCACAACTCGGTTGCCAGCGCTTCCGAAGCGTCCCTGGCAAAGCATATCATCGATAGCAGCTACGGCTTCTTCTTCCGTCATGGCCACGACCACGCCCTTGCCAGCCGCAAGGCCGTCCGCCTTGACTACGATCGGCGCGCCATTTTTACGCACATACTCTTTCGCGGCTTCAGCATCAGTGAATACCGCAAAATCCGCTGTTGGAATACCGTATTTAGCCATGATTTCCTTAGCAAACTGTTTAGAGCCTTCCAAACGGGCCGCCGCCTGGGAAGGTCCGAATGCGCGCAAGCCTTTGGCGGCAAAAAAGTCCACGATTCCTTCTACCAAAGGCCCCTCCGGCCCTACCACTGTCAAATCAATATCGTTTTCTTGGGCAAATGCCGCTAAGGCTTCGTGATCCTCCACACCGAGATTCACGCATTGCGCCAAAGGCGCCATCCCAGGATTTCCGGGAGCGCAAAAAATAGCTGAAACTTGTTCGCTTTGCGCCAGCTTCCAAACCAACGCATGCTCGCGGCCGCCGCCGCCAATGACTAAAATACGCACAATCCCACCTCTTTCCAAACATCGTCTTTGAGTTTGCCGTCTATTAACAAACACTAGCATACAGAAAAAGCAGAGACAGACGGTATTCTGCCAAGAAAACACTCATGCCGCATTTGCCTCAACACCCATGTTCTCTAACATCCTCCGCTGCCTCTGCCTGTTTTTAATGTTTAAAGTGGCGCATACCGGTAAAGACCATGGCAATGCCATGCTCATCGGCCGCCTGAATGGATTCTTCATCCCGAACGGAGCCGCCAGGCTGAATAATGGCGGTAATTCCCGCTTTTGCCGCCGTATCAATGGTATCGCGGAAGGGGAAGAAAGCATCGGAAGACAATACCGCTCCTTTAGCCGCTTCGCCGGCCTGTTCCAAGGCAATAGCCGCAGAACCGACTCGGTTCATTTGACCAGCACCGACTCCTAGAGTTTTATCTTCTGCTGCTACGACAATAGCGTTGGACTTCACATGTTTAACCACCGTCCAGGCAAAACGAAGCTGCTTCCATTCCTCTTCTGTCGGCTGGCGCTTAGAAACCACTTTCAGTTCGCTCTCTACGAGCTCCTGCGTATCTTTTTCCTGCAGCAGCAGACCGCCGGAAACTTTTTTAATATCCCATTCTTTATGGCCCTTCTGAGGTAATGGCGCCGCTAAAAGACGGATATTCTTCTTCTGAGACAAAATATCCATCGCTTCCTTCGTATAGGAAGGAGCAATGACCGCCTCCAAGAAAATAGTGCTTAACTCGCCGGCTGTTTCGGCATCTACTTCCCGGTTTAAGCCGACAATACCGCCAAAAGCGGATACCGGATCCGCGCTATGCGCTTTGCGGTAAGCATCGGCCAACGTTACGCCCATGCCAGTGCCGCAAGGATTGGTATGCTTGATAATAGCCGCTGCTGGCTGCGAAAAATCCGCCGCTACTGCATAGGCCGCTTCCAAATCCACCAGGTTGTTAAAGGATAATTCTTTGCCATGCAGCTGCTGCGCTGCCGCCAGGCCGCTGTGAGCGCCTCTTTCCTTGTAAAAGGCAGCCGCCTGATGAGGATTTTCGCCATAACGCAGATCTTGCGCTTTTTCCCATACGCCGTGCAGCGTTCCAGGAAAATTGTCCTCTCCATCCAACCGTTGCGCCAAGTACCGAGCAATGCAGGCATCATATTCGCCGGTATGACTGTAGGCTTCCTGGGAAAGACGCATGCGGGTTTTATCCGATACTTCGCCGTTTTGGCGCAGCTCCTCTACCACCGTCTGATATCGATCAGGATTGACGACCACGGTCACATAAGCGAAATTTTTCGCTGCCGCACGAATCATAGCCGGTCCGCCAATATCAATGTTCTCAACGGCTTCCTCCAGGGTCACCCCTTCTTTAGCTATGGTTTGACGGAAAGGATACAAATTCACGGCTACCAAATCAATCCCCGTAATGCCATGCTCTTTCATAGCCGCCACATGCGCTTCATTGTCACGGATGGCCAAGATGCCGCCATGCACATACGGGTTCAAGGTTTTTACGCGGCCATCCATGATTTCCGGAAAGCCCGTAATATCGCTTACATAAGTTACAGGCAGTCCCGCCGCCCGCAGAGTCTTCATCGTACCGCCGGTAGAGACGATTTCCACGCCCATTTGGCAAAGCTCTTTGGCAAACTCCACTACGCCGCTTTTATCAGAAACGCTAATTAATGCGCGCCGAATTTTCATCATTTTTACCTCACTTTTCGCTTCGGATATGAACCTGTCGTCCTTCAATCTCCAGACGTTCCTCGCAAAACAACGCAATGGCCCGAGGATACAGCCGATGTTCCACATGAAGAATACGATCCGCCAGCGTCTGGGTTGTATCCCCTGCTTCAACCGGTACGGCTTCCTGCAGGATGATGGGACCGCTGTCCATGCCTTCATCTACAAAATGCACAGTACACCCTGCCACTTTAACACCGTAACGGAGCGCTTGTCCCTGCGCATCCAGTCCTGGAAACGCAGGCAGCAACGACGGGTGAATGTTGACGATAGCTCCTGGGAAGCGCTGAATGAAGCAAGAACTCAAAATGCGCATAAAACCAGCCAATACCACCAGGTCTACTTGATGCCGTTCCAGCTCGTCCGCCAGAGCGGTCTCATAAGCAGCCCGATCTGCAAAAGCTTTCCGTTCTAACACTACCGTCGGAATGCCCATGCCGCGTACACGCAGCAACGCTTTGGCCTCTGGATTATCGCTGATCACAACCCCCACCTTGGCCAAAGGCAGTCTCCCCGCATGAATGGCGTCCAAAATAGCCTGTAAGTTGCTGCCGCGTCCAGAAACAAGTACGCCCAATGCCTTTTTAGCGGTCATGGTCGAACTCGCCTCCTTTAAGGGTCACTTCTCCGTTGCCAGCGACGACGGAACCGATGCGATAGCAGGTTTCTCCGCGCTGCGCCAAATCATCCATTACAGCCTGCGCCTGTTCCTGCGGCACTACCAAAATCATGCCGATACCCATATTGAAGGTACGGTACATTTCCGGCCAAGCCACATTGCCCCATTGTTGCAAAAGCGAGAAAATCGCAGGGCGCGGCCAAGCTTCAATATCCACTTCCACCGCCGTACCCTCAGGCAGCACGCGCGGAATGTTGTCGTAAAAACCGCCGCCGGTGATATGCACCAGCCCGCGCAGATCGAAGCGGCCGAACAAAGGCAGGCACGCCTTAGGATACAAGCGAGTAGGTTCTAAAAGCTCTTCGCCCAAAGGGCGCCCCAGCTCCGGAACCACTGTTTTCAAATCCAGCTTTTGCACATCCAAGCAAATTTTGCGCACCAACGAATAGCCATTGGAATGAACGCCGCTTGAAGGTAAGCCCAAGAGAACATCGCCGGCTTGAATGGTTTCACCAGTGATAATCTCTTCTTTTTCCACGACACCGACGGCAAAGCCTCCGATGTCGTATTCGCCTTCGCCGTAAAAGCCGGCCATTTCCGCAGTTTCTCCCCCAATGAGAGCGCAGCCGGACTCTTTACAGGCCCTGGCAATACCGCCGACGATATCAGCCACCTGGGTCGGACTAACTTTGGCAACCGCCAGATAGTCCAGGAAAAAGAGAGGCTCCGCTCCTTGCACCAAGATGTCATTTACACACATGGCTACCGCATCCTGGCCGATGGTATCATGCTTGTCCATCAGAAATGCCAAGCGCAGCTTAGTACCAACGCCGTCTGTGCCCGAAACAAGTACAGGCTCCCGATATTTTCCCGTATTCAAAGCGAAAAGACCGCCAAAACCGCCTATATCGCCAAGCACTTCCGGTCGATAGGTGCTGCGCACATGCGCTTTCATCCGTTGTACCGCCTCGTTACCAGCGTCAATATCTACGCCGGCGTCGCGATAAGTCAGGGACGGCGCGTTTTTCTTCATCTCAGACATGCACTCTTCCTCCATTAACGTCGCTTTTGCTCAAAAATGAATTTCTGGGTTGCAATTTCCGCTTCGCACTCGATCTCTGTCGGATAGTCATTATTAAAGCAGGCGTAGCACATTTGGCTGGCGTCCACATTAGCAACACAGCCTTGCAAGCCTTCAATAGTCAAATAATGCAAAGAATCGGCGCCAATAAACTCACGGATTTCCTCTACGCTTTTGCTGGCGGCAATCAATTCCTTACGAGCCGAAGTATCAATGCCGTAATAGCAAGGACAGGAAATTGGCGGGGAGCTGACACACATATGCACTTCCTTAGCTCCTGCTTCCTTAAGCATATGCACGATTTTACCGCTCGTCGTGCCGCGCACAATGGAATCATCCACCATCACAACGGATTTTCCGGCCACAGCCGCCCGAACAGCATTCAACTTCAAGCGTACGCCCATATCCCGCTTCTTCTGCTCCGGCTGAATAAAGGTCCGGCCAATATAGCGGTTTTTCATTAGGCCTTCCATAAAAGGAATGCCCGACTCGTAACTATAGCCCAAAGCGGCTGTCGTTCCCGAATCCGGCACGGAAATGACGACGTCCGCTTTGACGCCATGCTCTCTGGCCAGTTGACGACCCATTTCAAAACGCGCCTGCTGCACGCTTTGACCGTCAATCACGCTGTCAGGACGAGCAAAGTAAATATATTCAAAAATACACAACGCTTGCCGTTTCGGTTGGGCAAAGCGGAAGGAATGCAAGCCACTTTCGTCCACAACCACCATTTCACCGGGTTCCACGTCACGAACGAACTCAGCGCCTACCGTATCCAGCGCACAAGATTCCGAAGCAATTACATAGCCGTCATTCAAACGACCTACGCAAAGAGGCCGAAACCCGTTCGGATCTCGTACTCCTAACAGTTTGTCCTCGGTCATAACCACCAAGCAATACGCGCCATCCACATCCCGAAGGCTCTCCATAACCTTTTCTTCCAAGGAGTCTTTGCGGGAACGAGCAATCAAATTGACGATCACTTCGCTATCAATGGACGTTTGAAAAATACAGCCTTCCTCTTCCAGCTTCTTGCGCAGCGAACCGGCATTCGTTAAATTGCCGTTATGAGCCATAGAAATGGTCCCGCCTGCGTATCGCACCATCAACGGCTGCGTATTGGCCAAAAGACTAGAGCCAGTTGTCGAATAGCGCACATGGCCAATGGATATATATTGGTTCTCCATACGAGGAAGTTGGTGGCGAAATACTTCGCCCACCAGTCCCATGCCGCGATGGACATCCATCCAGGCTCCGTCAGTAACGGCAATGCCGGCGCTTTCCTGACCTCGGTGCTGCAAAGCGTACAGCCCCCAATAGGTGCAATGCGTCACATCTTCCGTATGGGAATAGATACCGAAGACGCCACATTCTTCATGCAGAGTATCGTTGTCCATCACATCGATCATTGCTTATTTCTCTCCTGTCAAGCGATACAATACTTCTTTATAAGCTTCTTCTACATTGCCCAAATCCCGGCGGAAGCGGTCCTTATCCATCTTTTCGCCGGTTTTGCTGTCCCAGAAGCGGCAGGTATCCGGAGAAATTTCGTCACCCAGAATCACTTCTCCTTTATGAATGCCGAATTCCAGTTTGAAGTCAATCAATTCCAAGCCTTTTTCTTTCAGGTAAGCAGAAAGAATTTCGTTGATTTTCAAAGCATACTCGGAAACCTTCTGCATTTGCTCTGGAGTAGCCAAATTCATAGCGGCAATATGATAATCGTTGATCATAGGATCGCCCAGTTCGTCATCTTTGTAGTAGAATTCCAAAACCGTTTTAGCCATTTTGGTTCCTTCCGCAAGGCCCAGACGTTTCGCCAAGCTGCCAGCGGCAATATTGCGCACTACCACTTCTACCGGTAAAATTTGCAAAGTTTTTACCAGCATTTCCCGATCGCTGAGACGTTTTACCAAATGATGAGGAATACCGGCTTTGCCCAGCATTTCAAAGAAAAACGCGGAAATTTTGTTATTCAAAACACCTTTATCCTGAATGGTTCCTTTTTTCTCGCCGTTAAAAGCGGTGGCATCATCCTTGTAATACACGAGCAGCTCATCTGGATTGTCTGTTGCAAAAATCTGTTTCGCTTTGCCTTCGTATAAGGGTTTCTTTCCCACAGATATATCCTCCTTATGCCTTTGCAGCTTCCTCATTCCAAATTTTTGTCACCTTATCCGCTTTAGCGGCTACTTCTTCAGCCATTTGCTTGCGGTACTCTTTCAACTTGGCCGCTAGCTCTTCATTGCCTACAGCTAAAATCTGCACAGCGAAAATCGCGGCATTCTTAGCGCCGTCTACAGCCATGGTCGCTACAGGAATCCCTGAAGGCATCTGCACAATGCTCAAAAGAGCGTCAAAGCCTGCCAAAGGAGTCGCCGCAATCGGCACGCCGATGACCGGCAGCGTAGTAAAGCTGGCAATTACGCCAGGCAAATGAGCGGCTGCGCCAGCAGCTGCAATAATAACCTTCACGCCGCGCTCAGCAGCGCCGGCGGCAAACTCATGAACCACATCCGGCGTACGATGCGCCGAAGCCACGATGACTTCACATTCCACGCCAAAAGACTTGAGTACTTTGGCCGCTCCTTCCAGCCTAGGCCAGTCGGAATCGCTTCCCATTATGATAGCAACCTTCATAAACAGCCTCCCTTTGCATTTCATCATTTCATCACATTGGGTCAGTTCTATGTTTGCTGCGATTCTCCTGCACCTTTCCTTCCGGCACCGGACTCGTTGCGGAAGGAAAACCCGGAGAACAGGCGCGGAAGAGTTTCCTCTTCCGCGCCATGGCTGCATCGCCTCACAGGATATTTTAAAGATAAAGGCGGCTTATTCCGCAAGGAACATATAACGCAGCACCACCAGCACCGCTAAAATATAGACAATCCAATGCACTTCTTTACTGCGTCCATTGATAAGCTTCAATAGAGGGTATAACACCAAGCCGGCGGAAATGCCGTTGGCAATGCTATACGTAAAAGGCATCAGAATAATGGTCATAAAAGCCGGGAAAAATTCGGTAAAATCGGTGAAATCAATATTGCGCACTGATTCCATCATCAAGGCGCCGACAATGATCAAGGCCGGAGCCGTCGCCGCACTGGGAATAAGACCTACCAACGGCGTGAAGAACATGGACAATAAGAACAGCAAACCGCAAACCACAGCCGTCAAACCGGTACGACCGCCAACCCCAACGCCAGCGGCGCTTTCTACAAAAGCGGTAATGGTGCTGGTTCCTAAAAGCGAACCGATACTGACACCGGCAGCGTCCGTGAGCATCGCCTTGCCCATCCCCGGAAAACGACCTGTTTTATCCATTAGACCGGCTTTCGTAGCCATCCCCACCATAGTACCCATGGCGTCGAAGAGTTCCACAAAAGTAAAGGTAAAGATAATGGTCAAGAGTCCCATGTTTAAAGCGCCCATGATATCCAAGGCAAAAAAAGCATTGCGGCTAAAATCAGGGATAGACACCGGCGAAAAACCGGCGGGAATATTAACAATGCCTGTAGCAATACCTGCAACCGAAGTCAGCAAAATGCCGATCAAAATCGCGCCCTTTACTTGACGGCCCATCAGGATCGCCGTGATAAAAAGACCGCACAGCGCCAAAAACACATCCGGGCTGCCCAACTTGCCCAGCTCGATAATGGTTTCAAAAGATAGCGGCGTGCCATTGCCATGTGCCGCGACAATCTTTTCCAGCGTCGGCGGAATAAGAGACAAACGAATACTCATAATGCCGGAAAGCTTCAGTCCCACAACGGTGATAAACAAGCCAATCCCCACGGTAATAGCCTGTTTCAAGGCCATGGGCATGCCTTCCACCAGCAGTTGGCGAACTCGAGTAACTGTCAATAAGATAAAAATAAGACCGGAAATAAAAACAGCGCCTAACGCAGCCTGCCACGGCACTCCCATGCCGATAATAACCGTAAAAGCGTAAAATGCATTCAAGCCCATTCCCGGGGCCATGGCGATCGGATAATTAACAAATAAGCCCATCATAATTGTAACCAGACCGGCTCCAATGGAGGTAGCCAGCAAGACGGCATTTTTATCCATCCCTGCGGCGCCTAGAATACTAGGATTGACAAACAGAATATAGGCCATAGCCATAAACGTAGTAATCCCTGCGGTGATTTCGGTATTTACATTGGTGTTTCTTTCACGCAATGCAAATAGCTTTTCCAACATGTGCGTCTCTCCTCTGTCTGCTATTTTTTGATACCTAGAGAAATCTCCTGATTTTCCGAATAAGTGCAGCTACCCGCTCAAACAAAAAACACCGCCAGAAAATTCGCGGGTTTTGCCTGAGCGAAAATTCCGTCCGGTGCGGCAGCTAGGGAGTCTTTCCCTGCACTATCTGGCATCTGCTGGAGATTCCGCTCGTAGTCAGACAATTTACGGTTGTCCGGTAGAGACATTTGGGCCGTATTCCCAAACATATACGAGCCGTATGCGGTTACGGTTTTATTTTAACAGCATCAGCAGAGTGAGTCAACGAAAACATGAACCTTATTTCTTCATTTTTATTTAACGTTCGGATTTCTCTTTTTTTCTTTCCCCTTAAGGTTTCTTCTATTTCGTACGATATAAGGGATGAAGGTCCTGTATTGTTCGTGACCAATTTTAACACAAAGGAGGCCCCTGTCATGGTTCAACGCATTCAACGCATCGATCGCATCCGCCCTATTGATTCATACTCCTCGGGGCAATCCGGTTTGAAGCAAAAGCGAAAAAAACAAGCGCCTTCCTTTGGCCGTTCCTTGCAAAATGAAGTAGCCGCCGAAGCAGATAAAGAAAAAAACACGCCCCTGCCGCCATTACAAGCGACCATTTACTATACGGTATAGATAACAATAAAAAAATGACCGTAACGCCCAAACGGCTGATGTGACCCCAATAAGTTAGACTTTATAGCGTATCAGTTTTTACTGGTACGCTATGTTTATGCAGCATTAAGATGAAGCCTGTATTCTAGAGGACTCATCCAACACAAGGACTGCTTGATTCTTTGCTCGTTGTAATATTTTACATACTTGTTTATTGCATCTTTCAATTCATCATAGCTGTAATAAACGACGCCGTAGTACATTTCTTGTTTCATAATTCCAAAAAAGTTTTCCATTACCGAGTTGTCATGACAGTTTCCCTTGCGAGACATACTTTGATATATTTTATTAGCCTTTAAAGTTCGTGTATATGCTTTCATCTGGTAAGCCCATCCCTG
>NZ_KB894589.1:142216-150792 GCF_000374545.1 Anaeromusa acidaminophila DSM 3853 | reverse complement strand
CGGAAGAAGTCATTCCTCCGTATTGCTTACGCCAACGATAATACGTTTGCTCTGTTACTCCGAGCTGCCGTGAGGTTTCAGCAATCGTCTTTCCTTGTCCGCACAGGATTTCCGCTTCTCTTAAATGCACGATGATTTGTTCTGCCGTATACCTTTTCTTCCCCATGTTTTTCGCTCCTTTTTAAGTTAGTCTAGCATACTTTTTTCTAACTTAAAATCTGGCTCGATTTTCGGGGGGCATGCCACATGAGCAAATGGCGGCGCAAATACCACAATCGGAATTCCTTTAGATTTAACAACGCTAACAAACCGCTTCAATTGTTCTAGTTTCTTAGCATCTACAGTCTCAGTGTATTCAAATCGAGCAGTTCCTGTTGCAATTCTCTTATGAGTATCCTCAAAATTCTTATCACTACTCTTTTTTCCTGTAATTATCCCACCATATTGATAGCTGCCATCGACTCGAAATCCATCTCCATTTAGAGCAGCCAATAAACCTATCGCGGGACGATGTTCAAATGGATCAAAAGCATTATGAAAATTATCTCGTAAAACATTTACATTAATCCTTCTGATGTTTCCATTAATCACGTTATCAAACAATGACCCATATAAAAACAATCGATTCTGAATCATATTGTTTGATAGTATTTCTTTCTTACGGTTATCTTTCTCATTATATGCTCCGTTAAGCCACCACAAATCAATTCCTAACATTATCACTTTCGGCTTATATTCTATAGTAATACCATCAAGAAACTCTATTCCCTGTTCTATGTTTGGCATGCACCCACCCGCATTAAAAAAAGACATATCATCAGAAAAAAATTCTCGCCGTAGTTGCATAACTCGAGAAGAACCAATTACCAAAATATCAGCCCGCTGCTTTTTTGCCATTTGCATCTTATAAATAGCATCCTGTCCAATCAACAATCGTCCATAAAGAGCACCTTCTCCAATTTGTTTTTCAATCGATTGTTCAATGTCAAGATTTTCATTCAACCGAAACAATACATATTCTGCAGAAAAGCTAACCAGTATTAGCACCGAAAAAAACGCTGCCAAGACCAGCACATTCCATCGCTTCCAAGATAGCATTATCATTCCCCTTATTTTCAAAATTGAAAGTATAAAAACTCTGAAACTTTGTTAATTTTAAAAATAGAGACCACGGCAATTATCACTATAGCTATAGCAACCATCTTCGTGGGTTTTACGAGAGATACTAATTCCTGAGTGTTCGGCATTTTCAATACAACCACAAAAAGCAACAACATCACACCAATTTCTTTACCACTATTTTCAACATACAACATTCCTTGATTAATATTAAGACTATGAAAAAGCAGGGGAGCCATTGTTATCAAATTGCTAGATACAATAATCCCCTTCATTCCCAGCATAGCTTGAATGATTGCCAATGCGTCTGATAAATTTGAGGCTCGAAAGAACACCCATGCAACAATAACACATACAAAAGTAATCCCCCACGCAGCCCGACGAGGTAGAGGTTTATTTAATCGTTTCCATAAATGATTAAATACTAAATATATTCCATGCAAGCCACCCCATACAATAAATGTCCAGCCTGCTCCATGCCACAGCCCACCCAAAAGCATCGTAATCATTAAGTTCCGTAATCGCTTAGCCTCACCTTCACGATTTCCTCCCAATGGTATATATAAATAGTTCTTCAAAAATTGCGATAATGTAATATGCCATCTACGCCAAAAGTCAATTATTGAAGTTGCTTTATAAGGAGAGTTGAAATTAATTGGCAGCTTCAAATTTAGCATTAATCCTAAACCAATCGCCATTTCTGAATATCCGGAAAAATCAAAGTACAACTGGAACGTATATAAGATTGCTCCTAGCCATGCATCAATTAGAGTAAGTTGTTGAGCATTATCAAATGCGATTTTCACCCATGGCGACAACGTATCCGCAATCACAACTTTTTTGAATAAGCCAAGAACAAAAAAGCTTAATCCTAGTCCAAAATTTTTGTGTGAAAAAATAAAATTTCTCATCCTTGAAAACTGTGGAATCATATCTTTATGATATAAAATAGGACCGGCAATTAAATGAGGAAATATGGTCACAAACAAAAAATATGACAAAAAACTGTACTTTCGTGTTTCTCCTCTATATGCATCTACCAAATACGCTGTTTGCGTAAAAGTAAAAAAAGATATACCTAACGGTAGAGTTATTTCCGGAACAAAATATGAAGCTCCAAACACATCATTTATTGTTCTTAATAAAAATCCTGCATATTTGAAATACCCCAGTAACGATAAATTGGTCAATACGCCAAAACAAAGCCAGGTTTTCTTTCTTGTTGCTTCTATCCGCAAACCAACACAATAGTTAAACAAAATAGAAATTAGCAACAACGGTAAATATTTAACATCCCAATATAAATAAAAAACTAATGATGCCCCAATTAAAGATATTGTTGCTAATTTAAGCAATTTCAATTTCGACAAAAAAAAGTAAATAACAACGATTGATGGTAAAAACACAAAAATGAATTCGTATGAATTAAAAAGCATGCGTCACCTCAAAATTTTGAGTATATATGGTTTCTAACTTTTCTCCTTAAAATAACCCTTCGGATGCGCTTTATGCCACCGCCATGCATCGCCAACGATCATCTCCAAACTACTGCGCTGCGCCTGCCAGTCCAGCTCCTGACGAATCTTGGCCGAAGACGCTATCAGCACCGCTGGATCCCCTGCGCGGCGCGGAGCTTCTTCCACAGTAAATTCCTGCTGTGTCACCTTCTTTGCTGTCTCAATTACTTGACGCACCGAAAATCCTTGCTCTGAACCCAAGTTATAAATACGACTTTCTCCGCCGCGCCCCAAATGCTCAAGAGCCAGCACATGGGCCTGCGCCAAATCACAAACATGGATATAATCACGGATGCACGTACCGTCAACAGTTTCATAATCTGTTCCATATATTGAAATCGCTTGCCGCAGTCCCAAAGCCGTCTTCAAAATCAGCGGCACCAAATGCGTCTCTGTACCGTGATCCTCACCGATCTCTCCATTTTCACAAGCGCCGGCAGCATTAAAATACCGCAAGGATACATAGCGCAAATCATAGGCAGCGGCAAAATCGGCAAGCATACCTTCAATTACTAGTTTCGTCCGCCCATACACATTGGTCGGACATGTAACCGCCGACTCCAATATCGGCCAGTCTTCCGGTTCTCCATAAACAGCCGCGGTCGAAGAAAACACCAAATTTTCCACATGGGCTTGCCGCATAGCTGACAATAACGACAGTGTACCCCCAATGTTGTTGTCGTAGTATTCTTGCGGCTCCTGCATGGATTCTCCCACCAGGCTGGACGCGGCAAAGTGAATCACCGCTTCAATGCGTTCCGCCAGCAACACTTCCGTCAAACGCTCCGTAGAACGAATATCTTCCTCATAAAAAGGCACCCCCGCCGCCACAGCTTGGCGATGCCCGGTGGATAAATTATCGTACACTACCGTTTCATGCCCAGCCTGCAACAACGCCCGCACTACGTGAGAGCCGATATACCCCGCTCCCCCTGTCACCAATACTCTCATCGTCAGTTCCCCGCCTTTTTTCCTTCCCCGCTATCGTCTTCTCCGTTCAACACCGGCCCCAGCGTATGCAGCAAGTATTTCAAAAAACCATCCCGCAAGTCTGGACGTTTCAAAGCATACTCCACTGTTGCTTCCAAAAAGCCTTGCTTATCACCAATATCATAGCGCCGGCCTTCAAACTGATAGGCATAAATTGGCCTTTTCTTACCTAGTGTCCGCAATGCATCGGTCAGTTGGATCTCACCGCCAGCACCAGGCGGCGTTGCAGCTAGAATATCAAAAATATCCGGTTCAATTACATAGCGTCCCAGTACAGCCAGACGTGAAGGAGCTTCTTCCACCGTTGGCTTCTCCACTAAATCCAATGCTTTCCACAAGCGTTCCTTTTCCCGCTGCGCTTTCACAATGCCATAACGACTTACCTGCCGCTTTGGCACCTCCTGTACACCCAAAACAGAGCCGCCACAGTCCCCATATACTTCTATCAACTGCTTCAAGCAAGGAACCGTCGCATCCACGATATCATCGCCAAGCATGACTGCAAAAGCTTCATCCCCTACAAACTGCCTAGCGCACAACACCGCATGCCCCAAGCCGCGCGCCTCTTTTTGGCGGATATAATGAATATCCACTTCCGATATTTCCTGCACCAAGCTCAACAAGTCATATTTACCGCTAGCCTTTAAAGAATATTCCAATTCCAAGTTCCGATCAAAATGATCTTCAATGGAACGCTTATTGCGCCCAGTAATAATCAAAATTTCCTCAATGCCCGAGGCTATGGCTTCTTCTACAATAAACTGAATGGCCGGTTTGTCTACAATCGGCAGCATTTCTTTAGGCTGCGCTTTCGTCGCCGGCAAAAAACGGGTTCCCAATCCAGCCGCCGGAATAATGGCTTTGCGGATTTTCTTTTGCATATGCTAAACTACCTTTCTCTTCTCCTTTAACAAACTACTTATATATTCGCAAAAAAGCCGGAGGATTCCTCCTCCGGCTTTCAGCTCAAAAATAGAACATTAGCCCCCAATAAGGCCCCTTAATATCTACTGAAGCAATTTGTGTTTTTTCCAACGTTCTGCGGTCCCGATAAAACAAGCCACGATAACCAACTACTAAGCTGCTGTTTTTTTGTTTACAAAAAGCAGCTTGTATGTCTACATCTACAAAAGTCAGTCCTGAAGTTCCAGTCGACAGGCCGGCTGCAGTAGCTGACCACGTCACATGCTTCTTTTTTTCTTCCCAATGCACGCCTACAACAGGAGCCCAGCCGGCCCAGGAAAACGCATAGTCTGAGACAACTTCCGAACTTTCCGGGATTTTGCTTCGCAAAACAGCAGAACCGGTTGCCGAAACTCGCCGCACGCCCAAAATCCAGGCCGTATTCGTACCCTCTTCCTTGCGCACATTTCGCAAAAAATACAGATCAGCACTTTTATACTGCAAGTTAATGTTCTCAGTGGCCCGGTGAGTTACTTCCCTGGAAATCAGCCCGCCTAGAAAATATTTCCGCTCCTTCCGCATGGCTTGTCCCGCAAAGGTTCCCTCAAAACCAGCCACACTCACAGACAGCCGGGGAGATACATCGATTGTCAATTTCCGCAGCACTCCCTGAGTACTGCCAATTCCCAGGTCCTTCCCGGCGTCCACCTGCCCCGACCAAGCGGGCGACACATAGCGCCCGCCTGCCGAAAAACCTGGCTGCCAATACGCTTGCTGATAGTGTATACTGCTTTCTGCCGCCTCGCCAAGTGAAACAAATTGGCTCAAACACAACATCACAAGCAAAAAAAGTCTTAGGCGAGCTGCTTCCAAGTCGGTGTCCCGGTGCTTAGATCAATCGTATAGGATGTAGACAAATTATCACCTAATTTCACGTGAGGCATATACAGCACGCCCTCAGCCGTTTTGTCCACTTTCACCAAATTCAAATCACTTAGTCCAATAGTTACACCGGTATCTGACTCCGTTAAACTCAAAGTTCCAATGGACGAAATGCCTCGAATAACCAGAGTATCACTTGCATTGCTGGCATCAGCAACAATTTCTGTTCCCATGTAAGCAGACGGATTTTGAGAAATTCTCGCCAGACATTCACTGTTTACCTGCACAAAATAGGTGTCCGCCCCAGCTCCGCCTGCCAGTACTCCGTCACCAGCCATACAGCTTAGGAAATCACAGCCGTCTTCTCCATAAAGCTTATCATTCCCAAAGCCATTATCATATATCAAAATATCGTCTCCAGCACCGCCGTACAGCACATCAAACCCTTCCCCGCCAGCTAGAATATCATTACCGCCATAACCATATAAAACATCATCCTGATTCATGCCGACAATCATCTCATTAGAAGCAGTTCCTAATACGGTTCCGCCATTTGCACTGCTGGCCTTCAAGTCCCAGGAAAGGCTTATATCAGGGCCGCTGTTCGAAGCTACTTGGAAGTGGTTAATCTGATAGTCTCCTCCTTTCAGCCAGTCTTGCAATACCAGCGATTCCCCCGGAACAAAAGAAAGCTGCAAATCATCGCCCTGCATAGAAGCCGCCGGCTGAAATCCTGCCGGATTTTTTGCCAATAAGTTTAACGGATCAAGGACTATCTTCAGGGTGCCCTCATGGTTTTCCGCATTCCCTGCAATCCATTGCGAACCACTTCCTACGGTATACGTATACATATCCGCTACAGGTTGAAGGGGCACTGGAGCAACGGGCGGGTTCGTCGTCCCCGTTACCTCGTTCAAAGAATACTTATCGCCATTTTTAACGATTTCATAATTCTTTGAATCAATGTTGATTACCGGACACGCATCGGCTGATTTTGCCCCGTTTTTGATCGTCAAGAAATCAAGGCTTCTTTGGTCTGAATATGCCCAGAAATCATGACCTCCTACTTCACCAATATTTACTGCAGCATCTTCATTTTTGTATTTATATACAGAAAGAACCAAGTCATCCCCTGTTCCGGTTATAACAATTCGATCAACTGGACTTCTATTCACCCCTACAGTATTCCAGCCTTGCAAATCGTATAGCCGTATGTCCACAATATCATTGCTGTTAAGATTGACCGCATCATAAAGTAGTGTGGTATTGGAAAAACAGCCGTCATAGCCTTTATTCGAACCATCGCCAAGATTTATAATGTACCGATCAGCTCCCGCTCCGCCTGAGACCGTTTGCCCAACCATTTGTCCGTTTACTTTTCCGCCCATTTCGCAGAGAATAATATCATTTCCGGCATCACCATATACCGTATCTGGCCCGTCTCCAGCACTAATAATATCGTTTCCACCGCCTCCGTGAATAACTTGCGCCGTATCACCGTCAAAACCCAGCACAAACTCATTGGCATCCGTACCTGTTATATTGCCGCTACCCATCGCCAACTTATAAGTAAACTTCACATCAATCCCCGGAATAACAAACTCAAACCCTTTCACGCGGGCTGTCGGATTGCTCCAGAATTGTTTTAGTTCCAACGAATGGTTAGCATCAAAGGTGATCTTCATGTCCGTCGGATTCCCTTTCGCATCATAGCTGATTTGTCCAGTAGGAATTGATGCCCCTGTTTTCTGAACATATTCATACATCTGTTCCGGCGACTCCACAACAATTTGCAAGTAATCCTGATTATTTCCGCTATCTGCCGGTATGATCATATGATTGATACTTTGACTTAAATCATAAACATACGGGTTCGCTGGATTAGCCACTACTGCTGACAGTTTTGCATTCACAGCATCCTGCAAAACACTTCCTGAGATATCATTCGTATCTCCTGCTGCCGCATTTTGCAGCCAATCATTGGCCGCGTCATCCCAGAAACGAAACTTCCCTATAGCGCCGCCTGTAGTAAACCAATCTTCCACTGTAATCGTCGATGTGGCAAAAGATGCATCTTTAATACCAATCAAGAGGTCATCACCATTAACCTGCTTGAAGCTCAAATCGTCAAACGAAATTCCCTGTCCAAATGCAATACTGTCTTCTCCATTATTTGCTTCTGTCTTCTTAATGGTATCTTTGCCATCTCCCTGATAATACACATAACGATCATAACCGCCGCCGCCAATCAGAATGTCATTGCCTTTACCACCGGTTAAACGGTCTCCTTCTTGGTTCTGCGAATAATTACTGCCTATCAATACGTCATCGCCAGCGCCGCCCTCCAAGCGCCCAACTTGTTGGTCAGCCAGAGTAAGCTTGTCACTGTAATTTGAACCAATGATTTTTTCAAAGTTAAAGAACTTCGTATCTGACGCCGTCAAATCAACAATCGCTCCCGCCGTCAATTTCGCCAAACTCAGCGTATCAGAACCGTCGTCGCCGTTAAGCCAGGACTCGGAGCCCCGATAGTAAATCGTATCATTACCATCGCCGCCTTGAATAATATCACTTCCGCCGCCGCCGTCAATGGTGTCATCCCCTTCAAAACCTCTAATGAAGTCGGCACCAGCGCTGGTTAAAACAGCGGCTCCTTTAGCTCCAAAAATGTCGTTATCCCCGGTTCCCAAGTCAAGCGCATAGTCTTTACCGTCAATGCGCACTTTGCCTCCCTTTTTCGGCGCCCAGTCCTTTATCACAATCATCTGCGCCGGCACTTCCGCGCCGTTCAGTCGGGGGATAATGAGCAGCGCATTACTGTCAACCGTTATGCCTACTTCTTGAGCAGCTGCAATAGCCCATTCTCCACAGCCAAAGGTAAACTTGGCAACATCATTTACCGACAAATCAGCAAACTCAATTATATCTTCAGATAATCCATTTGCAATCGTCGTAACGCCCCAAGTATCTTTAAAGACGTAGCGGTCATGTCCTAGGCCGCCATCTAGCATATCATTTCCGCCATCACTATAAAGAACATCATCCCCAGCGCCGCCGATCAGGGTGTCATCTCCCAAGCCGCCATCCAAAATATTAGCGGCGGCATTGCCGGTCAAGCGGTTGTCCGCAGCGTTGCCGGTCAGGTTTACCGCCCCGGCTCCCAGG